>NZ_JBAVZJ010000288.1:0-9036 GCF_049588695.1 Robiginitalea sp. | reverse complement strand
AAGCCCCTTCTCATATTCCTGAAAGAGCAACGGAATCAGAATACCGACATCCTCCCCTTCTGTATAGGGCAGATTCAGGAAGAGGCTGTTGTATACATTGAACTTGTTCTTTACGGATTTCTGAAATTCTGTTAGCCGCTCTGTCTGACTCATACCATTTGTGTTTTTTTTTCATTTCGGCTTATATGCCTGTTTGCCCTTCTCAAAGATCGGGATAAGCCCCTCAACGACCCGTACACTTAGCCTATTATAACAAAGTTGTGGAAACTGAACGTAAAACCAGCACGGAATCTAGAAAAACCGCTTATACTGCGCCACCCGAAAATCGAGGGTGGTATACTCAGGATCAGCGGCCTTCCGGGCTTTATACTCGGGTAGGCCACCAACCGCCCGGTTGGCCGAACCCGAGGGAGCTGTCAGAGAAACTGTCGTGATAAGCCGCTCAGCCGATCCTTCTCCCGGGATAAGAAATTGATGAATTCTGGGGATGGAATCCGAAACTCGCTCAAGGCGCAGGCCTTTTTCTTTCAAATGTCTTCTGAAAAGGTATTCCGGGCCATTTTTGCTATTTCCCCCGGTAAAGAGAAGCTGTTTTACTTTCGGATAGCGGCTGAGTAAAGAGAGTAGATCGCGGAGTTCGATATTTTTCATTCCCAGATCTGAGGCATCGATGTGTTCCCTCTCTGCCCGGTCGACAATATCGCAAATACCTATCCTCCGCTGAATGAGGAAATTTTTACGATGGGCGATCGCGGCATCCGTATTTTCAAATTTGAGGTCCAGCTCAAAAATCTGATTGAGGATGGGCCACAACTGCCCGTCTCGGCTCCCATAACAAAAATCCACATCCCCGGGCCGCAGTATTCCCTGTGTAAATCGGGGAGGAGGCAGGGTTCCCACGATCCACTTTTGAGCGGAATCAAACAAGAAGGGGGCATAGGGGTGTTTATGTTGAAATGGGGCCATTTAAGTCTGTAACGGTATCAAAAATAGACGATTTGAATCGATTTCGAACTCCTGATTACTTTCAAAAACCTCACAGAATTTGTAACTTAGAAAAACAACTGTCTGTTATGGGAAAAGGAGATCGAAAATCGAAGAGGGGAAAAATTGCCAATAAGACGTACGGGGTCCGGCGCCCGCGAAAAATACGCAAAAGGACTCCTGTGGAGGAGAAAATCAGTATCCGGGGTAAAACCTGAATTGGCACTCAATCCCTATAATCAAATGAGACCGTTCACCGGTGGATGACCTGCGGATTTAAAACAGGCTCAGAATGCCTGAATTATCTGACAAAAACCGGTTGGGATTCCTTTAAGGTGTGCTCCTGGCTAAACTCGTAACCTTCATAGTTAAAGCCCCTGATCTGCTCCAGCGTCTCTATGTGGTGGTCGATAATATAACGCACCATAGACCCCCTGGCTTTTTTCGCGTAAAAGCTGATTACTTTAAGTTTGTCCTTGCTCCAATCCTTGAAGACCGGGGTAACCACCGGCACTTTAAGTTGCTTTGAGTCTACAGCACTGAAGTACTCATTACTCGCCAGGTTGACAAACAGCTCACCTTCTTCCAGTTCTTCATTCAGGTGCTTTGTAACAGCACCTTTCCATACCTCGTAGAGATTCTTTTTCCGGCCCACCTGTAGTTTGGTTCCCATCTCCAGACGATAAGGTTGAATCAGGTCCAGGGGCCGCAAAAGGCCATAGAGTCCCGAGAGTATTCTCAGGGAATCCTGAAGGGCATCGAGTTGCCCGGACTTGAGGGTATAGGCATCCAATCCCTGATAGACCTCCCCGTCAAAGGCAAAAACGGCCGGTCGGGCATTTTCCGGTGTAAAGGGGATCGAAAAATCCTGGTTTCGCTCCCAGTTCAATGCAGCCAGGGTATCGGAGATTCCCATAAGGTTGGATAGCGCTTTGGGTTTCTTTTTAGCCAGTACTTTATTGATTTTTACTGCTTGGTCTAAGAAAAGGGGATCAGAATGGCGTTCTGTCGGAAGGGGAGATTCGAAATTCAGTGACTTTGCGGGAGAGATTACTATTTTCATGGTCCGTACCTTAAGACGTTCGTAAAGACGAAAGTACAATGTAAAGCGAACTTGAGGACCGAAATCTCAAAGGACTTTTTTATAGTTCTATCAATCCTTCTTATTCGTCGGTGACATGACGGGTATAGTGGCGCCATTTCTCAATACAGGCGGTCATGTCTTGTGGGAGGTCAGCCCGAAAGGCCATCCACTCTCCGCTCTCAGGATGCGTAAAGCCCAAGGTGTGGGCATGAAGTGCCTGGCGGGGTAAAATCGCAAAGGCATTTTCGACAAATTGACGGTATTTGGTAAATGTAGTTCCCTTCAGGATCCGATCGCCTCCATAGCGCGCATCGTTGAAGAGGGGGTGCCCCAGGTATTTCATATGAACCCGAATCTGGTGGGTACGCCCGGTTTCCAGGCGACAGGATACCAGGGTGACATAGCGGAAACGCTCCAGTACCTCGTAGTTTGTTTTGGCCTCTTTGCCCTGTTCCCCCTCCGGAAAGACTTGCATTTGCAGGCGGTTTTTGGGATTCCTCCCTATAGCGCCTTCCACACTCCCCTGATCTTCCTCAACATTGCCCCAAACCATGGCAATATATTCCCGTTCCGTGGTTTTTTCAAAAAACTGACGAGCCAGGTGCGTCATCGCCTGTTGCGTTTTTGCGATAACCAGGAGTCCGGTGGTATCCTTGTCGATACGGTGTACCAGTCCCGGGCGGTTATCCGAATTCATTGGTAAATCATCCAGGTGATGTGCCAGGGCATTGACCAGGGTACCCGAATAATTCCCATGACCCGGATGGACGACCATTCCTGCCGGTTTATCAATGACCATCAAGGCGTCATCTTCATAGACAATGTTTAGCGGAATCGCCTCTGGTTTTATAAGGTTTTCATATGGGGGATGCTCAAAAAGTACCCGGACGATATCTCCGGATTTCACCCTGTAGTTCTGTTTGACGACCTGATCGTTGACCCTGATATTGCCGTCACGGGCAGCTTGCTGAATTTTATTTCGCGTGGCATTGCGAATAAGATTCATCAAATATTTATCAATGCGCAACGGCTCCTGGCCGGAGGCAGCCTCAAAGCTGTAATGCTCAAAGAGTTCCGCTTCCCCGGGATCGTCATCCTCGTGTCCGTCGGGAAGCATTACTCTGTCTGCGCTTTAATCCGGGCCTCTTCAGGGACCGTACCATTGCCGCAGACCAACTCGATAGTTGAAGTTCTCGCAAGTTTATCACCGGGTTTGATGTACTTTCCTTCAAACCGGATGCGATACACCATATCCTTCCCCAGTTCATCTATGTACGTCACCTTGTCCACGTCCAGACCAACGGCCCTAAGCATGGAAGTCGCATTGCGGCGGGTGACCTGAATGATGTCGGGAACAGAAACTTTTTTATACCCTGACGGGTTTACGGTTACATAAATCTTTCGATTCTTTTTGACTTTACTGCCCGCCGGGGGGTTTTGTTCAATTATTGAAAATCGGGGATACTGCGGGTCAAAATTAGCAGAATCCACCACTTCATATCGCAGGTCCTTCAGAGCGAGTACATCCCGCATCTCAGTGACCGATTTTTTGGATAAATCCGGAACCTGAACAAATTCTCCGTGGTCTGTAGTGCTTTTCAACCATTGCATGGAAAGAAAAATAAGCACCCCCGACACCAGCAAGGCCAGTCCAAGCTGTATTAGGAAGGTTTTGGAGGTCAGAAAACTCAGAAAGTTTCGCATTAGGATGGTGTTGTCCGCACAAATATAGGAAACCGCCTTGTTTTTTATTTATTTTGGAGTGGGATATCACTTGTTGATCTAAATCTCCCCGAGCGCAGGATGAAAAAAAATATCGCAATAGTCATGGGAGGGTATTCGAGCGAATACGATATTTCCCTGAAAAGCGGGCAAACGGTGTTTGAGTCGCTTAATCGTGAGCTTTACCGCCCTTACAGGGTAATTATCAGGCGCGAAGGTTGGATACTTCTGGACGATCAGGGGAAAGAGTTCCCTATCAATCGGCATGATTTCAGTGCTACACCAGATGGCACCCACCTTTTATTTGATTGCGTCTTTAATGCGATACACGGGTCACCCGGGGAGGATGGGCTGCTACAGGCCTATCTGGATCTGCTGGATATCCCCTACACCTCATGCGGTTTTTACCAGGCTGCACTTACTTTTAACAAACGGGATCTGCTGAGCGTACTCAAACCCAGGGGGATTTACTGTGCACAGTCTTACCAGCTCGATAAAGGGTCTGAAATCCGTCCTGATGAGATACTTGAACGGGTGGGACTCCCTTGTTTTGTAAAGGCGAACCGGGCGGGGAGTAGCTTCGGTGTGACCATGGTCAAAAGACCTGAGGAACTGCAAGCTGCTATAGAGGTAGCCTTTCGGGAAGACGATGAAATTCTTATTGAAACGGCCCTGAAGGGAACTGAAGTATCCGTGGGAGTATTGCGATATGAGGATGAAGTACAGGTACTGCCCATTACCGAAATTATTCCCGAAGGAGATTTTTTTGACTACAGGGCCAAATACGAAGGTAAATCCAGGGAGATCACGCCTGCCAGAATTGAGTTAGGGTTACAAAAAAAGGTGGAGGATACCGCCATATTTATCTATGAAACTCTGAAAATGAAAGGATTCAGCCGCAGTGAATTCATTATTGTTGACCAAACTCCGTATTTTCTGGAGATGAATACCATCCCGGGGCTGACTGGGGCGAGTATTTTACCCGAGCAGGCCCTGGCGGCCGGGATAACTTTACCCGACCTCTTTGGGAGCGCCATTGAAACAGCTCTGAAAGAGAAATCAAAATTTTAATAGTCCTTAAATACCACCTATGAAACGCGCCATTTTCCCGGGATCTTTTGATCCTATCACCCTTGGACACTACGATATTATCCAACGCGGGATCTCCCTTTTTGACGAAGTGATTATCGCCATAGGTGAAAATGCCGAAAAGTCTTATATGTTTACCATGGAACAGCGAATGGGCTTTATTGAAGAGGCATTTAAAGATGAAAAGCGTATCCGTGTGACTTCCTACAGCGGCCTTACGGTTGATTTTTGCAAAAAGGTCCATGCTGATTTTATCCTCAGAGGGCTCAGGAACCCCGCAGACTTTGAATTCGAAAAAGCCATTGCGCATACCAACCGGAAACTCTCTGAGATTGAAACTGTATTTTTACTGACCTCATCCGGTAAGTCGTATATCAGTTCCTCGATTGTCCGGGACGTGATCCGTAATGGGGGGGATTATACCGGACTGGTACCCGATACAGTCCGGTTTTAATTTGCCTTTTCAGGCCATTTTCGGCCGGTTGGGAACCCTTCTAAATCCCTTAATTTAATGCGTTACCATTATATAGTATCATTCCTTTTACCCCTCACCTTGGCATTGGTGTCGAGTTCCTGCGTTGAAAACACGGAAAAAGCATCTCCCGCCCTCGAAACTCCTTTTGAAAAAGGGAATGGGAACACTACGGCTACCTATGATGAGCTCATGGAGTTCTACCGGGGCCTGGCCCGGGAATACGCTGAAATCAATTTACAAACCCTGGGGGAAACCGATAGCGGAGAACCCCTGCACCTTATAACCTACAACCCCGAAGGCGGATTTGACTTTCAAAAACTGCGAGAGGAAAAGCTCATCCTACTCATTCTCAATGGCATTCATCCCGGGGAACCTGACGGTATTGACGCCACAAGCCTGTTGATGCGGGATATGGCCAGCGGGAAGGTACCGGTACCGGAGAATGTCGTCATTTCGGCCATTCCTGTCTACAATATCGGAGGGGCACTGAACCGGAACAATGCTTCGCGGGCCAACCAGAATGGTCCCGAATCTTATGGTTTCAGGGGAAATGCGAGGAACTACGACCTCAACAGGGATTTCCTGAAAATGGATACGGGAAATGCCCGCACATTTGCTTCCATATTCAGGATGGTTCGCCCCCATTTGTTTCTCGATACCCATGTCAGCAATGGTGCGGATTATACCTATACGCTTACCCATCTTTTTACACAGCACAATAAACTGGGGGGTCCCGGGGGGAATTTTCTCGAGAACACCTTGCGGCCCGGACTTGAAAAAGCGTTGCGGGATAAGGGCTGGCCGATCACTCCCTACGTCAATGTTTTCAACCGCCCGCCGGATGGCGGGTTTAGTCAGTTTATGGATTACCCCAGATATTCCACGGGGTATGCGGCCCTCTGGAATACGCCAGGGCTTATGGTGGAAACCCATATGCTCAAGCCCTATGCCTCCCGGGTTGAGGGCACCTACGAACTCATGCGACAACTTATTGGCCTGGCCGAAATACATGGGGATTCCCTGAAAATACTCCCGGAAGTGTCTAAGGACTACTACCGGGACGGGGATTACTATCCGTTTGATTGGGAAATCGATTCCACAGCCTTCCAGGACCTCCATTTTATGGGGTATCAGGCGGATACTATTGTCAGTTCGGTCACGGGGTTTCCCAGGCTTAAATACAACCGGCAGGAATCTGTAAACCTAAAGGTCCCTTATTACAATCAGTTTATAAATCTGGATTCCATCAGGATTCCCAGAGCCTATATCCTGCCCCGGGCCTGGAACCGTGTACGCCGACGACTGGATTGGAATGGAATTAAGTATAAGGAGTTTGAAGCGGACAGCACACTGGAAGTAACCCGGTATCGTATTGAAGATTACAAAACGTATTCTCGCCCCTATGAGGGGCATTACCCCCATTTTCAAACCCAAATTCAAAAAGAGGCAGAGTCGGTAACCTTTCATGCGGGTGACCTTTGGATACCAACCACCCAGGAAGGCGTTCGCTATCTTCTGGAGACCCTGGAACCTGAGCTCCCTGACTCCTTTTTCAACTGGAATTTTTTCGATCCGATCCTCCAGCAGAAAGAGGGCTTTTCACCTTACGTCTTTGAAGACACGGCTGCGGAGTTGCTACGATCCGACCCGGAACTCAGAATGGCTTTTGAACAAAAAAAGAGTGAAGATTCCGAATTCAAAGAAAACGCATACGCCCAACTGGAATGGCTTTTTAAACGAAGTCCGAATTACGAGGCTGCGCATCTGAAGTACCCGGTCTACCGGGTGGAATGATGGCCTTATTGGGAAGGGGGTTCAAAGAGAATACGAATATTGATGTAGGAGTTTTCAAGGGCTTTTCGGATTTTTTCGGGCCCTTTCCACTTAACCTTCACGATGCCTTCCTTTTCTTCACCGACCAAAACACCGTCGTATTTGGTTTTCATGGCAAACCAATGCACTTCTTTCAGGCGTAATTTCCCATTGCGCTTAAAAATATGGTAGGTAGTTCGCAGGAAATTCTCAATGTGCAGGTCCTGCACCCCGGTCTCCTCCTCCACCTCACGAAGCGCACACTGCTCCAGGTTTTCCTTTTTCTTGATAACCCCTTTGGGCAAATCCCATTTGTCGTTGCGATAGATAAACAGGACTTTCCCCTTTTTGTTGGTCACTACCCCGCCTGCGGCCACAACCAGGGGGATATAACTGGAAAATTTATTCAGTATTTCTTCGTGATTGGGGTGGTACACAAAAGCATTATCAAACTTTTTTTTCCTTAGACCTTCCACAGCGCTCAGGACTTCAGCTTTATTCATCATGAAGTAAGGTCCTTCCTCCTTGTCCCGAATTTTATCTGTAAGAATCAGGGGCCGCTCATTCACAAAAACTTTATACATTTACACCATGGTTTTAGATACCGATACTGCGCTTAAAACAGCTGAGCTACTGCTACAAATAAATGCAATAAAATTAAGACCTGAAAATCCCTTTACATGGGCTTCTGGCTGGAAATCTCCGATTTATTGCGATAACCGTGTCCTGTTGTCCTACCCGCCCATTCGAAATTACGTGCGGGAACAAATGGCCCGACAGGTAGAAAAGCACTACGGACGGCCCGATGTGATTGCCGGAGTTGCTACCGGAGCCATCGGAATCGGAATCCTGGTGGCCGAACAGCTGGGACTTCCCTTTATCTATGTGCGCCCGGAACCCAAAGGGCATGGACGCCAAAACCAGATTGAGGGTTATGCCGAAAAAGGCCAGTCCGTTGTAGTGGTGGAAGACCTGATCAGTACGGGTCAGAGCAGCCTTAAAGCGGTGGATGCCCTGGAAGCTGCCGAACTCAAAGTTAAAGGTATGTTTGCTATTTTCAGTTATGGCTTTGACCTGGCCGAAGCCCGGTTTAAAGCCAGAGGGCTATCGCTTAATACACTTAGTAATTATGAATCGTTGATCTCCCAGGCGTTAAAAACAGGGTACATTGACCAGAACCAACTCGAAACCCTGAAGTCCTGGAGAGAAAACCCTGAAAAATGGAATCCCTGATATGCATTTAGAAGCACCAGTCAATCAAGTCGGTAAATCGAAAAAGGAAGTTTACGAGTTCCTCACCAACCTTTCGAATTTTGAGCAGTTAATGCCCGATTCCATACAGACTTTTGAAGTCCTGGATGAGGACACCTTTCGGTTTGCACTCAAAGGAATGCCCGAGATCGTCCTAAGACGAAAGGAGCAAACCCCCTATGATAAGATTGTACTTGGGGCCGCGAGCGACAAACTGCCCTTTACCCTCACGGCAGACATAAGGGAAATTACGGCTGAACAAACTGAGGTCGCCCTGAGTTTTGACGGAGAATTCAATGCCATGATGGCCATGATGATCAAAGGACCTATCGGCAATTTCCTCAATACCCTGAGCTCCAATATGAATTCCATTTAAGACTTCCCCCAACACTTTGAGGATCGCGCCGGGCAGCTCTGCGGTCCTTTCAGATATTCCCATCGGGGAATTGCAATTCTTTATTGGCAAAAGATTCAACAGAGCCATCCGAGTGTTCTATCTGAAGTAAACCCACAGGGCTCACCCCCCGTATTATTCCTTCGAATGGACTTCCGTCCTTCCTTTTAAACGCGGCAGGGATATCCTTTAAATAGAGATGTTTTTCATAATCCCCTAAAACGC
>NZ_JBAVZJ010000287.1:0-18410 GCF_049588695.1 Robiginitalea sp. | reverse complement strand
GATGGTGTCCATCGTTTTGCAATCGTGGCACCCGCGAGGTTTACAATTGCCTGAACATCCTTAAAACACGCCGTATCGATCTCATTTTTAGAAGGGTCCCAGAAAAAACCGCGATAGTCTTCCAGATGCTGAATCTTGTTTTTTGATGTAGTCAGGTAGTGAACCCCGTAGCCCTTCTCCCTGAGCTGGGCGACGAGTTCTTTCCCCACGAGTCCTGTGGCTCCTGTAATAAGTACTTTCAAAGCAATTGTTTTTGCAAAAATACCGCTTTGCGTGCCCAGTACCCGTTGATTTGTCAGGGATTTAACACTTTAAGCCAGTGAATGGGCATCCTGTGGTTTTGAAGCCCGAAGCATTTCGCGCTTCCCCGGAGGACCGGGTAGCCGCTCCGTGCGAAAACCAACTGCCTCCATGGCCCGCCTGACGCTTCCCTTCGCGGAATACGTCACCAAAATTCCTCCCGGCCGCAGGGCTGAAAACATGCTGCTGAAGATATCCTCGGTCCACAGGTCGGGTTGTACCCGGGCACCGAAAGCATCAAAATAAATAAGGTCATACGCAGGGGCTGGAGCGACAAACTGCCGGAGATCTGTATTGTTTTTGGTGAGTGTAAACCCGTCCCGTAAGGTAAAGGGCTCTTCCCAGGGGCACCCGTGGAGCGCTTCATACCAAAGGGCAGCCCCGGTTGTATCCAAAGCGGATCCATAGCCCAGTTCGCGCCACTCAGCTTCGGATACCGGGGCTGTTTCCAGGGCTGTATAATGGAGCTTTAAACCTAAAGAAGGGGCTTCCAACAGAGTGATCAGGGCATTAAGGCCCGTCCCAAAGCCTACCTCGAGGATTGAGAGTTCCCGGTCTGAGAACTGTCTGAGTCCTGCTTCGATAAATACGTGATAGGCCTCCTGTACTGCCCCGTGCAGGGAATGGTATTGCTCGTTCCAGTCCGTGAGCTGAATGGTCTTTGAACCATCCGCCGTACGGACGATTTTTCGCTCCATCCTATTTAAAGATCCGAACGCCAGTAGCCTCGAATCCATTTTGAAATTCAGACCCCCGTATCTGTGCAATTACCGAATCCGCCGCGCCTGCATCTTCTGCCAGATGCCTGCGGTCCTCTTCAGTAACCTCGGAGATAAAAGCTTTTCCCTCAACAACCACTTTTTGACCACTGATATCCTTAGGGACAAAAAAACCGTAGTCTTTAAACCGAACCATAACCGTCTCGTCATTGGGGAGGTTTACGCGCATCCAGCATCCCTTGCTCTGGCATACCTCAGCGACCTCGGCCTCAAAACGGGTACTCAGGGAATCTCCGGGTTGGAGATCCGCAAATACCTGGTCCAATTCTGACTGCATATATACCTCACCGTCAGACACCGGGGCCCCGGCCAGCACAAAAGTGGGTTCTTCTGCCACTTCGTCTGATACCTTTGCTTCAGTTTTGGCCTCCTTACAACCTGAAAGGAGCATAAGAATCACAAGAAAAATGTTAAAATATTTCATAGTTTTCAGTTTCTCAAAGAGATTACAAAACTCTGTATTTTAATGGAATAAATAAAGGGTCTTACTGGCTAAATTTATGTAATTTTATTGGGTAAATAACAGGTATATGAATTTATCTACCCTTCAAATCCCGGTCGAAAAAACAGCCCATTCCAGATTGGCTGATGTGGATTTTTCCAACCTTCCCTTTGGCAAGGTCCATACCGACCATATGTTTGTATGCACTTTTAAGGACGGGAGTTGGCAAGATCCAAAAGTAATGCCTTATCAAGCCTTGTCCCTCGACCCGTCGGCAAAAGTCTTCCATTACGGCCAGGCCATCTTCGAAGGCATGAAGGCCTATAAAGATACAGAAGGAGGCGTATGGTTATTTCGTCCGGAGGAAAACCAAAAGCGTTTAAATATCTCCGCGAAACGCCTCGCAATACCTGAAGTTCCCAAAGGTATTTTTATGGAAGGCCTCAAAACCCTGATACAGGTAGATCAGGAGTGGATTCCGAGGAGCGAGGGCAGTTCCCTCTATGTCAGGCCCTTTATTTTTGCTTCAGGGCAGGGATTTCACGCCTCTCCGGCAGATGAGTATATGTTTATAATTGCCTGTTCTCCTTCGGGGGCCTATTTTTCGGGTAAACTCGGGGTCCGCATTGAAGAAAAATACTCCCGGGCGGCCAACGGAGGGGTTGGCTACGCCAAGGCGGGAGGTAACTATGCAGGTCAGTTCTATCCCACCCAGCTCGCTGTTGCGGATGGATATCAGCAAGTCATCTGGACGGATGACAATGCACACGAATTCATAGAGGAAGCAGGGGCGATGAATATTTTTGTGCGCATTGGCGACACCTTGCTCACCTCCCCCACCTCAGACCGAATCCTGGACGGGGTGACCCGTAAAAGCATATTGCGATTGGCAGAGGCCGGTAATATTCCTACAGAAGTTCGAAAAATTAGTGTTAAGGAGTTGATCGAAGCCGAGCAAAATGGCAGTCTTAAAGAAATGTTCGGCTCGGGTACCGCGGCTGTGATCTCTCCGATAAGTAGTTTCGGATATCAGGGCAGGCGCTATGAATTACCCGAGCTGGAGAACAGCTATGCCGCTAAATTCAAAAAGCAGATTACCGACATTCAATATAACCGGGCCGAAGATCCATTTGGTTGGAGATATCCGGTCAAATAAGTTAAAAGCCCGCAAAAGCGGGCTTTTTTTATTCCGCCTCCAGGATGGTCGCTAAATTGGGCTGGAAATAATCCGGCCCCTTAAGCACTTTCCCGTCTTCCCTGTACACGGGACGCCCGTCTGCACCGAGTTTACTCATATTGCTGCGCTGGATCTCCCTGAAAACCTCTTCGATTTTATCCTGCATTCCATGTTCGAGTATCGTACCGCAAAGAATGTAAAGCATATCCCCTAACGCATCTGCAACTTCCACCATATCCCCACGCTGAGCCGCCTGAAAATATTCCTGATTCTCTTCTTCCATCAGCTTGAAACGCAAGGTGTTTTTACGGGATCCTAAATCTGCAATCAGTTCAGTTGAAATACCTAATCCGAAGGCCCGGTGAAATTCGGCAACGGCCTTTATATTTTCTTTCATAGTTGAAGCGGTTTGGTTTAGCTTTGCGCTAAAATAGAAAATATGTTCAGCACCGGACAAGTTGTTTTCGCCATACTCTTTATCCTGGTTTTTGTATTCGTTGTGATCCGAATGTATCGCAAAGACCGCAGCTGGTCCAAAAAACAATATTCCGGAGTACTTTGGGTATTGCTGTTTTTTGTAGGTTTCATCGTACTGCTAGTACTCTTAAAATACAGTTTGAAGTCATAACCTTTTTCGTTCCATCCATCATAGGTTTCGGTTCATTTACAACGTTTTACGAAAAGAATTTCCAAAAACATAAGAATTCACGTACATTTGCGTTAGCCAATAAACAACCTTTTCCAATGGCCATTTTTATCTGGATATTCGTATCACTTGTGGTGATAAACGTCCTTTTACTGGTCTTCAGCAACTCACTACGCTCGGCCCAAAGGCCGGTCAGCGGTCCTGAGAAAGCCGCCAAAACCGGGCGGGAAGTGTACAATTTTTCAGCTGGGGAACCTGAGTTGAAGAAGGCGGTTTAGTACCCTTTTCAGATTCCTCTTATGAGCAGACCTGCACATTCCATGCTCAGGCATTTTGCACCTTACTTATGAAACACCTGCTCCTTATTTTTCTGGGAGGTGGGGCCGGAAGCGCCCTTCGCTATGTGATCAGCGGATATTTCAACTCCAGCGAAACACAGTTCTACCTGGGTACCTTTTTGGTGAACATCGCAGGTTGTCTCCTGCTCGGTTTTCTGGCCGGACTCGCATTAAAAGAGCATTCGATATCCCATGAAACCTCCCTGCTACTAGGTGTTGGATTCTGTGGGGGTTTTACTACATTTTCGACTTTTGGCCTTGAAATGTTCACCCTCCTCAGGGAAGAGAACTACGCCATGTTATTTCGTTATACTGCGGGGAGTCTGGTCGCAGGCTTAATATTTGTAGCCCTGGGATTTTGGGTTTCTAAAAACCTGTAACCTTTTACACTTCTGTAAAGAATATTGGAATTCCGGATGTGACCATCACCTGCTCTGGGGCTTCAGCATTCGTCCTCTGTCCTTGTTACAAGCTATCTGCTGAATTTTTAGCATTATAAAATTTTACACCCCTTCATAATTAGGGGTGTACAATATATTATTTACTTTTTTGTTCTTATACCCCTAATTTATATAGGGGTATTTCTATTTTAATTTATATTTGGAGCGATTAACCAACAGAGAACGATATGAAAAAAGTGGAAGCCATCATCCGAAAATCAAAGTTTGACGAGGTAAAAAAGGCCTTGCACGAGATCGAAGTCAATTTTTTCAGCTACTGGGATGTCACCGGGGTTGGAAATGAAAAACAGGGTCACATCTATCGCGGGATTGCCTATAGCACTTCAGACATTCAAAGACGTTTCCTGGTGATCGTCGTCTCTGACGAATTCCTGGACAGGACGGTGCAAACCCTTCTGGATTCGGCCTACACGGGAAATGTAGGCGATGGAAAGATTTTTATCTCTGAAGTACTGGATGTCTACCGCATCCGAACCCGGGAAAATGGACAAGCCGGAATTAACTAACCCACCTCTTTAAAAAAACCCTTATGGATACTGCTACGTTCACAGCGAATAATGTATGGATGATGGTCTGTACGGCCCTCGTATTTTTTATGCATTCCGGTTTTGCCTTTTTAGAAATCGGTCTGACGCGACAGAAGAACACCATCAACATTTTATTTAAAAATATCTTTATTATCACCGTTGGCCTGTTGATGTATTTTGGATGGGGCTTCAACCTGATGTATCCGGGTGAATTCAATGGCTGGCTGGGCTTCAGCGGATTCGGACTGGATATGGACCCGGCTGGTGTAACGACCGCCTACGCAGAAGGCAGATACACCTACTGGACCGACTTCCTCTTTCAGGGCATGTTTGCAGCCACGGCAGGTACCATAGTATCGGGTGCCGTAGCTGAGCGAATCCGGATTGGCCCGTTTATGGTATTCATTATTTTGTATGTTGGGTTGATCTATCCGATTGTCGGTTCCTGGCAGTGGGGGGAAGGATTTTTATACAGCCTCGGCGGCGAAGACGGCGTGGGTTTTTATGATTTTGCGGGATCGACCCTGGTGCATTCCGTAGGGGGATGGGGTGCCCTTATTGCCATCTGGTTGTTGGGTCCGCGTATTGGAAAGTTTGGGGAGCATGGAAAATCAAACGCCATACCCGGGCATAATATCCCCATGGCCACAGCAGGGGTGCTCATCCTTTGGCTCGGTTGGTTTGGTTTTAACGGGGGCTCAGTACTCTCAGCAGACCCTGCCCGGACCTCGCTGGTCCTGACCACGACAAGCCTGGCAGCTGCCGCAGGCGGCGTGGCTGCCTTTTTAGTCTCTACCCTGGCCTATAAGACCTATGACCTGACCATGTTCCTCAATGGGATACTCGGGGGCCTGGTAGGCATTACGGCCGGGGCTGACCTGATGTCCCCGAATGAAGCCGTGCTCGTCGGGTTGATCTCAGGTGCCATTGTTGTAGGGGGTATCTCGCTGATTGACCGAGTAAAACTCGACGATCCTGTAGGTGCGGTCACAGTCCATTTGATCTGCGGAATCTGGGGAACCCTGGCCGTAGGTATTTTTGGGGCAAAAGCCGGGGGACAACAATTCCTGTATCAACTCTCAGGGGTGGCGGCAGCCGGCATATTTTGTGTCGTCTCTGCCTTTGTTATCATATACGGCCTCAAGAAAACGACAGGTATCCGTGTAGAGCGTCAGGAAGAACTGGAAGGTCTTGACTTACATGAACACGGGATGGATTCCTATGCCGATTTCCGGATGAACCAGCACTAGGTACACGCACCTTCGGCTAAACAGCCTCACAGTGCACCCGGTTTTATTTCTTAAAGGCTTTAACGCCTGCAGGAATTGCGATGTCCAGGCGATTGACTTCCGGCACGAGGGGACAGGAATAGGACGGATTATAAGCACAATAGGGATTATACGCCTTATTGAAATCGAGTAAAACAGAATCCCCTTCGGGAATCCGCAGGTCGATATAGCGTCCGCCCTCATAGGTCCCATTTCCATTGGTGTGGTCTGAAAAAGGTAAAAAGAGGTAGTCTTCATAACCCGCTTCCAGGATCAGGTCGGGACTCTGATAGACTTCGAGTTCATACGGGCTGCCGTTGAGGGAAAAATACAAAATCCCGTATACGCGTTCCGCGGCTTGCTCATCCGTACTGGTCTGCATTTGAAAAGGGAGGGCATCAGGAGTTCGCTCCAACCGCGCCCACACCCTGTAAGTCGTATCCGGCTCGAAGAAATCCAGGCCCTCAAAACGCATCCTAAACCGGTCGGGCAAAGGGGAAATTTCCGGATCCCTGAACGAGGCATCCAGATCCTGTTGAAACGAAATAATATCTGCCAGAGAACCTTTACTATTGGCAGCGGGTACGGAATGGGTATCGTGATATTTTTTAGGTTGCCGGCAGGCTGAAAAGATGAGAAGGCACCCCAAAAGGAATAAACCTGTCCGCGTGCCCCTAACCCTGGTTATATCCGTGTTGTGCATCTGGTGGATTTGGCAATTCAGTGGCCATAAAATTAGGAAATCGCGGAGATATGCCCTATTCTTTTTTCTTTATGATTCCCATGGGCTTCAAAATAAATGCCTGTATCATTCAATGGCGTATCGGGCCTCCCCAAGGTACTGGGCGATCAGGGCGTTGTATTCCGGGCTAATTCTCAACAAGCCGGTATGCGGAAGGTTATAGAGATTATCTGCATCGGTATACCCCTTCTTTAAAAGAGCTTCCAGGTAGTAATTCGAGGTGCCAAAGTCATTGTATTTGGCCGTAAGGGAAATAACCTGCAAGTAATGCTCATAATCCTCGGGCGCCGTTATGGTTTTTAGCATATTCAAAAGGATCAGACCGTCGTAATCGGGGTTCGGCTCCTGGGCCGACAATTCGAGGTATTCCTCTACAAGGGCATTGAGATATCCATCCAGCCGCTCCCCCAGCAGTTGTTCTTCCCTTTTGTCACTCTCCTTGTATTTGGTAATCTTGCCCATTTGATAGTTCCACCAACCGAGGTTGTCAAGATTGAAACTCAGGACATCCTCCTCCAGATAAAACATATAATCCCCTGCCAGCATTAATTCGTTGACCCGAACGGCGTCCCATTCGCGCTTCTGGTTTTTATACAACTTAGACTTTCGGATGCTTTTTCTCCTGTCCTTAAACCAGTCTGTGTCTCTCAGGGCTTTAAAGAGCGATTCCCCCTGTTCTGAATAATGATAGGCCAGAATCCATTGCCCGCTCTGCTCCAGCTCCAGGATTGCATTCTGGTAATCGGTGTAAGCGGATTGAATAACCATATCATCCCTGGGAATGGCTGCCCGCTTTATACCCATCAGGGTAAGCATTTGCATTCCCAGATCGAGATACATGAGGTCCGGCCACTGATGTCCTTCCGGGTGATAAAGGGTATAGTTGGCAATCTTAAGTAGATCCAGCGCAGCCTCGCTTTGAAGCTGATAGATATACTGATAATCCCCCCGCCCCATAACACCGACATAATCAAAGGGTTCCTTCGGATTAATCAGATCGAGATTCCCAGGGCTGGAGGCTACTGACAATACGCCATTGACCCCCCTGAGCATGGAAGGAACAATAGTTGCAAGCTGCCCTCCCGTATCGTACCCTATGGTGTAGACCCGATCTAAATCCAGGGGAAGCAGGTCCTTTAGCTCGTCGAACGTCTTACTGATGGTGAGTATTTTATCGGTTAAGGAAAGGGAATCCCTCAAGGCGCCGGAAGAAGCGATGATATAGCCGTTTTTGTCAGCCGCCGCCTTTAAGTAGCGAAGCTTCTTACTCCGATCCCCTTCGGCGTCACAAAGAAAGAGAACCGGCCACTTCTGCCCGGTGTCAAAATCCTGGGGCAGGTACAACATAATTTGTCGGGCAATGCTGTCATTTACGGGAAGCGAATCCATGACTATGCCCTTTTTAAGGGCTAATCCCTGTGCGCTTGCAGGTACGCCAATACATCCCACCAGCAACAAGAAAATAACTATTCTTCTCATACATCCACTCATATCAAAAATCCGGCCAATTTTTCAATCATAAGTAAAACCATTTTTTTCTCGTCTGTTGTGCACTTCTAAGATAAGGAATATATTAGGTTGGAATCGTTTGAGACAGGGAAAGGAGAAAAAATTTACCTGGATTTTAGTTTGCGTACCGGGGCGTTAGATATGACCTCCGAGAGGATGATATGGGTCCGGGTTTCCCCGTACTGAATCAGTTGATCTATAAATTGCTCCAGGTGAAACTGGTCCCGGAAAATTACTTCCATAATGATATTTTCATTTCCCGTAATGCGGTAACAGTTCACCACTTCTTCCAGGCCTTTCACATGTTCCAGAAAAGGTTTCAGTTTCCCCATAAAAGCCCTGAGGGTGATGATGGCTTTAAGTTGATACCCGAGTTTGGTATGTGAGACGGCCGTCCAGTAGCCATCGATAATCCCGTAATCCTCCATACGTTTTACGCGCTCGGCCACAGCGGGTGGGGTGAGTCCAATCTCCCTGCCAATCCCGGAGAGCGAAGCCCTTGAATTCTGCTGCAAAACCCCAAGGATTTCCCAGTTTAAACCATCTAATTTAAAATCCAAAGCAATACTTATTTTTTTCCTTTATTATTAAATATGTTTCACTGAAATATACTCTTAATTTAAAGTAAACGATGCGCTTTTCAAAGTAATTTACGTAAAAATTGCTGCGTTACCATGTCCTCAAAAGGAATCAGTCACTTACCTGTATATCGAAAGGCTATTGAGTTGCAGACCATGAGTCAGGCCATAGCGTTTTGCGTGGCGGGTAGAAAAGACTTTTTAACCCTGTATGCTTCAGATAGTTTGAGGGACCAGGTGACCGACGCCCTGCTTACAGATACAGGCCTTATCCGCAAACAGATCGCGCTGGCTGCCAGCACGCGTTCACATCATATCCGCAGGGGTAGCCTTCAGTTTATCAGTGTTATGATCCGCAACCTGAACAGTTATTGCCGGGGGCTCGAAATGGATGGTGTGCGAGAGAGCGAATACCTGGATCTACTGCAATCCGAACTGCGCAGTTTCAGAAAGGCTTTTAAGGCCTGGCGAAAAAGCCTGGGGTAATCCGGGAGGCGGGTACCTGCAGTTTACATATTTCTCCTGTACTGACCCCCTACTTCGAAAAGGGACTGTGTGATTTGTCCCAGGGAACATACTTTGCACACTTCCATCAGGGCCTCAAACATATTCTCATTGTGCAGGGCACTCTGTTTTAAGTCCTCCAGACGCCTGGCGGCTTCCGGTTTATGTTGGCTGTGAACGCGCTCCAGGGTTTCAATTTGCGCTTGTTTCTCAGCCTCGGTGGCCCGGATGACCTCAGCGGGCAAAACCGTGGGTGAGCCTTTGGAATTCAAAAAGGTATTCACCCCGATAATCGGATACTCCCCGGTGTGTTTAAGCATTTCATAATGAAGGCTTTCATCCTGAATCCGCGATCTCTGGTACATGGTTTCCATAGCGCCCAGGACCCCGCCCCTTTCGGTCAGGCGGTCAAATTCAAGGAGCACTGCTTCTTCAACCAATTCGGTCAATTCCTCTATGATAAAGGATCCCTGAAGGGGGTTTTCATTCTTGGCCAGCCCGAGTTCTTTATTGATGATCAGCTGGATGGCCATGGCGCGTCTCACAGATTCCTCTGTCGGGGTTGTTATGGCCTCGTCGTAGGCATTGGTGTGCAGGGAATTGCAATTGTCGTAAATCGCATACAGCGCCTGCAGCGTCGTACGAATATCATTAAAATCGATTTCCTGGGCATGCAGGCTCCTTCCGGAAGTCTGAATATGGTATTTTAACATCTGTGCCCGCGGATCTGCCCCGTATTTTTCTTTCATAGCCTTGGCCCAGATGCGCCTGGCGACCCGACCGATTACCGCGTATTCCGGATCGATACCGTTGGAAAAGAAAAACGAGAGATTCGGACCGAATTTATTGATATCCATTCCCCGGCTCAGGTAATATTCCACATAGGTAAATCCATTGGAGAGCGTAAAGGCCAATTGGGTAATCGGGTTGGCCCCTGCCTCCGCAATATGGTAACCGGATATGGAAACAGAGTAGAAATTCCGCACCTGGTTGTCTATAAAATACTCCTGCACATCCCCCATCAGCCGAAGGGCGAACTCCGTGGAGAAAATACAGGTGTTCTGCGCCTGATCTTCTTTGAGGATATCGGCCTGAACTGTTCCCCGTACAGCCTTCAGGGTATTGGCCCGGATTCCCTCATAGACCTCAGCAGGCAGGACCTTGTCTCCCGTCACACCCAATAGCATAAGCCCGAGACCGTCGTTACCCTCAGGCAGTTCACCATGATAGACAGGGCGGGAAATACCTTTATCCTTATACAGCGCCACTATTTTTTTCTCAACCTCTTTTTCGAGACCCTGTTCTTTGATATACTTTTCGCAATTCTGATCGATAGCGGCATTGAGGAAGAATCCCAGCAACATGGGTGCCGGACCGTTTATGGTCATACTTACCGAGGTTTTCGGATCCGAGAGATCAAAACCGGAATAGAGTTTTTTGGCGTCGTCCAGGCAACAGATTGAAACGCCTGCATTGCCAATTTTCCCGTAAATATCGGGGCGGTGCCCGGGATCCTGTCCGTAGAGCGTAACGGAATCGAAAGCGGTGGAAAGCCGTTTCGCAGGCATTTCCAAACTCACGTAATGGAACCTGCGGTTGGTCCGTTCCGGGCCCCCTTCCCCTGCAAACATCCGGGTAGGGTCTTCCCCTTTGCGTTTAAAGGGATACAGCCCCGCGGTATACGGAAAAGCCCCGGGGACATTTTCCTGCAACGACCAAGCCAGTATTTCCCCCCAACTCCTGTATCGCGGCAAGACCACCCTTGGAATTTGCAGATGTGACAGGGATTCGGAATGCGTCTCTATATCAACCGTCTTACCCCGCACCGTAAAAGAATAAACGGGTTCCTTATAGCGCTCTTTAAGCCCGGGCCATGCCCGTAAAAGGTCCCAATAGTGTGGATTCAGGTTTTTATGTTCTGTTTCAAAGCGGGCCAGCAGCTCCTCCATCAGGGAGCGATCCGCAGGACTCATGTTTTCCTGAAGAAATACCTCCTGATCCAATCCGCCGGAGACCATGCCTGTTACCTGGTCGGGGGAAATCCCTCCCACGGTGCACATCGAAAGATACAAGCCATACAGCCGTTCAGCTACACGGGCCTGGGAGATTACATTCTGGTCATAAGCACGGTTGGTTTCAGAAATTTCAGACAAATATCGGGTACGGGCCGGGGGAATGATAAAAATTTTTTCGGGTTCATCCGTTGCCTTTTGATCGGCCGCAGGTACCGCCCATCCAATTCCCTTTTCATGCAGCTGCTGCATGACTGCCCGAAAGAGGCGATTCATACCCGGATCGTTAAACTGGGAGGCGATGGTACCATAAACCGGCAGGGTTTCCGGGTCGGCCTCCCAAAGGCCGTGATTGCGTTGAAACTGTTTTTTCACATCCCGAAGGGCATCTAAAGCGCCGCGTTTGTCAAACTTATTGATGGCCACCAGGTCCGCAAAATCGAGCATATCGATCTTCTCCAGTTGCGTAGCCGCCCCAAACTCAGGGGTCATGACGTATAGCGAAAGATCTGAATGCTCCAGGATTTCAGTGTCTGACTGGCCAATTCCCGATGTCTCCAGGATAATCATGTCAAAACTGGCAGCCTTTAGTACAGATACAGCTTCATTTACATGTTTGGAAAGGGCCAGGTTGGACTGGCGGGTTGCCAGGGACCGCATGTAGATATTGGGGTGA
This sequence comes from Robiginitalea sp., assembly GCF_049588695.1. Taxonomy (GTDB): domain Bacteria; phylum Bacteroidota; class Bacteroidia; order Flavobacteriales; family Flavobacteriaceae; genus Robiginitalea. The sequence goes on along the minus strand of NZ_JBAVZJ010000287.1, from coordinate 6,451 downwards.
TGGATGGCATTCATCCGGATCCGATCTCCGAGGAGGGCACCCCCCGTTTTTCGTTTTGAGGGATCTACCGAAATAATCCCCAGTGTCTTCCCGGGATGCTCATTTAAAAACCGGCGTACCAGCTCATCCACCAAACTACTCTTACCGGCTCCCCCCGTACCTGTAATCCCCAGCACCGGCGCTGTGTGTTCCGGTTTGGGAAAGTGCTTTTGCAATTTTTTGTACTCCCCCGGCTTGTTTTCAGCCAAACTGATCAGGCGTGCCAGGGTGGGGACGTCTTTTTTACGGATGAGGTCTTCCAGGGGTTCCCCTTCCGGCAACGGCAATTCGGAGACGGAGTAGTCCGCCGTACTTACCAAATCGTTGATCATACCCTGCAGTCCCAGTTCCCGCCCGTCATCCGGGGCGTACAGCCGGGTTATACCATAAGACATCAATGCTTCGATTTCTTTGGGGAGGATGACTCCCCCGCCGCCACCGAATATCTGGATATGACCGCAATTCTTTTCCTGTAACAGGTCGTACATATACCTGAAGTACTCATTGTGCCCGCCCTGGTAGGAAGTCATCGCAATGGCATTGGCATCCTCCTGAATGGCACAATCCACCACCTCGGCCACAGATCGGTCGTGGCCCAGATGAATGACCTCAACCCCGGTAGTCTGTATAATCCGCCTCATGATATTGATCGCAGCATCATGGCCATCAAAGAGGGACGCCGCCGTTACGATACGGATTTTGTGCTTGGGTTTATACGGGGTTTGGGCTTTCATGTATGTAGCGCTTTAATGCTTCGCAATTTACCGAAAATGTAAAAATTCTGCGGCTCTATTCCGGATTATATATTCATACCTATGAAATAGTGGATTCCATTTTCAATCTTTCAACAAAGGCTCCCAAAACCTATACCTCGATATAGAAAAGCAGCCTGCAAAATACCGGTGAGACCAGCCAAAGCATTTCCCTGTACGAACCTTCTTACACGGTGAACTTTTTTAAAAACTGCCATACTAAAGGGCTGATTTTTAACGTTATTAGTTATGACCGGTACAGTAGTACATCGCGGAAAGAGTTAATTGATTTACCTCTGCCGCAATTTACAACTTCTACCATCGATCATTTGAGTTAGTATTTTGAGTTAGTTAGTTTAAAACCCTGCTTTTCCCTGGCGGGGTTTTTTCATTTTATACATCCATTGCGCAAGAGGTACCGTACCTATGCCGGGGCTGTATTCCTTATGTGGAATTAAAGATACTTACCACCGATTACCCCCTCCCTATTTAACGAAAAGGTTAATTTTTAGACAAAAAACCTGATTTTTAGGTAAATACCCGGGGGGTCGGTAATCTAAAGCTTCGTTTTAGCCGTAAATTTGTAATAAACCCAAAGCACCATGGAAAAGCAGAATTGTAAAGTAGGATCGATCAATGCGATAGGATCGGGTTCTCAGGAATTGCAATTGCTCAGGCACCAGCTACAGCACTTCAACCAAAAGGCGATTGAGGCGGCCCACAAAAATTCAGCCCTTAAGGATTTCTTTGAACTCAAGGCTCAGAAAATCCAAAAGATGCTCCAGCAGTCGCTTTAGTTTTTTGAATCGCGAAGCACCCGGCTCATTTGCAGCTGAAGTGATTTAGCCTTTTCCCGCGCAGCTTCTGCAAAATCAGCCGCGGCTGAAGCATAGATAATCCCTCGGGAGGAATTGACCAGAAGACCTACCTGGGAATTCAGCCCATATGTGCACACCTCTTCCAAACTTCCCCCCTGTGCGCCAACTCCCGGAATCAAAAGAAACTGATCGGGGACAATTTCACGGATTTCTTTAAGAAAAGAAGCCTTTGTGGCCCCAACCACGTACATCAGGCGATCTGCATGTGCATACTCCCTTGTTTTTCTCAAAACCTGGAGGTATAACGCTTCATCCGGGGTGGAAAGTGTCTGAAAATCGAAAGCCCCTGCATTGGAGGTGAGGGCGAGAAGAATGACGAATTTGTTCTCAAAAGCCAAAAAAGGCTCTACAGAATCCCGGCCCATGTAAGGGGCTACGGTCACAGAATCAAAAGACATCGCTTCAAAAAATGCCCGGGCGTACCGCCCGGAAGTATTCCCGATATCCCCCCGCTTCGCATCGGCAATCGTAAAATGATGCGGGTAGGAGTCATTCAGATAGGCAATTGTCCGCTCCAGAGCCCTCCATCCTTCACTGCCATAAGCCTCGTAAAAGGCTGTATTGGGCTTATAGGCTACACAGAGGTCATGGGTGGCATCGATAATCGCCTTATTGAAAGCAAACAAGGGGTCTTTTGAGGCCCGAAGAAACTCGGGGATTTTTTCCAGGTCCGTATCCAGTCCGATACAAAGAAAGCTCTCCTTTTTTCGAATTTCTGCGGTGAGTTGGGCTTGAGTCATACCAGGTCAGAAAGTTTCAGAGGCCTCCTTTAATTTTTCGGTATTGTGGACCAGCATCAGCTCGTCTATAAGTTTTTGGATATCCCCGTTCACAATATTCTGGAGGTCATAGAGGGTAAGGCCGATCCTGTGATCCGTCACCCGTCCCTGGGGATAGTTGTAGGTGCGTATTTTGGCGGAGCGATCTCCGGAACTCACCTGCGAATTTCGCTTGGCAGCATCCTCTTCCTGCTTTTTGGCGAGCTCCATGTCGTAGAGTCGGGAACGCAGCACCTTAAAGGCCTTGTCCTTATTTTTATGTTGGGATTTCTCGTCCTGGCACTGGGCGACAATTCCGGTGGGGACGTGGGTCAGCCTGACGGCAGAATACGTAGTATTGACGGATTGCCCTCCGGGTCCTGAGGAACAGAAGAAATCGATTCGAACATCCTTGGGATCTATATGAACCTCAAAGTCCTCAGCCTCTGGGAGCACCATCACGGTAGCCGCACTGGTATGCACCCGACCCTGTGTTTCGGTTTGGGGCACGCGCTGTACCCGGTGTACCCCTGCTTCAAACTTCAGGGTACCGTAGACATCCTCCCCGGATACCTCAAACTGGATTTCCTTATAACCCCCGCTGGTACCCTCGCTAAAGTCCAGCAAATGGGTTTTCCATCCTTTAGACTCGCAGTACTTGGTATACATTCGGTATAAATCCCCGGCGAAAATACTGGCCTCATCCCCTCCGGTTCCGGCGCGGATCTCCATAACCACATCCTTGGCGTCTTCCGGGTCTTTTGGAACCAGCAACATCTTCACTTCTTCCTCCAGGGCAGGTAAGGCCCCACGTGCTTCATCGAGTTGCATTTTGGCCATTTCAACCATCTCAGGATCACTGCCATCCGCGAGGATTTCTTCCGCTTCTGTAATCCGGTCATGCAATCGGAGATATTGCTCCCGCTTATCCATAATTTCCCTCAGATCCTTGTACTCCTTATTGAGTTGGACGTACTTTTTCTGGTCGGAAATAATATCCGGCTGGATGATCAGGTCCGAGACCTCGTCAAAGCGTTGTTTTACAATATCGAGTTTTTCCAGCATAGGCTCCTGAATTCCCAGCGAAGGTACAATTTTTTAGGACCAAATCCAGCCCCTGGATCGGGGTCCATAGCAGGTGAAAATAGATTTATGCCCTGTATGCAGGCATCTTAAAATAAAGGATTGACCCATACACTGAGATAGGTAAAAAGTACAACGGGATGCTTTAACCGGGGCTGATTTACTCAAAAACGCGGAGCAGATCTCCCTGGAGGTCTGTATTGAAAATCTTGAGTGGATTCTGGGTGATGGTGTTCAGGGGGGCCCCATTCTGGTCGAAACGGGAACCGTGGACCTCACATTCAAAAATACCCCCCTGAGTCTCCACAAAAGAGACCCCTGCATTTTGCTCATGGCTGCAAATTCTACTCGCGGCAACGAACTGGCCCTGCAGGTTTCGGGCGACAACCACATCATTGCGAATGAAAAAATCACCATTGTTCACGAGAGCCACCCCATCCGGACCGCTCAGATCTACTGTAAAATCTACCCCCGTAGGCACTTCCTGTTCCGGGTCGCCCCCGCTGTCACTGGAACACCCCTGAACGCAGGGAAAGACCAGTGCAAAAGCTGCCCCGGCCCCAAGTGAACGTAAAAATGCTTTTCGCTCCATGGTTGAATACTATTGAACGTATAAGAAGAAAACGGGATTCAGACAGGAATCGTATACCTTAATAGTCAAAGGTGCCGTAGGGACTGGTGATGGTCAGTTTTTTTTCACGGCTTTTTTCAACCCGGCCAATCCGTTGGGCAGCGATACCAAAAGACTCCGATATCTCAATTATTGAGTCCGCAATAGTTTCAGGAACATAGAGTTCCATCCGGTGGCCACAATTAAAGACCTGATACATTTCCCTCCATGAAGTGCCCGATTCGCGCTGGATCAGTTCAAATAAAGGGGGTACGGGCAATAGCTGATCTTTGATCACATGAAGCTCATCTATAAAATGGAGGATTTTAGTCTGGGCCCCACCACTGCAGTGGATCATCCCGTGGATTTCCGGGGCCGAGTGGGAATCCAGGATTTTGCGAATCACCGGGGCATAGGTGCGTGTCGGTGAGAGTACGAGTTGCCCGGCATCCAGAGGTGTCCCCGAAACAGCATCCCTCAGTTTTGTCGATCCGGAATACACAAGCTCTTCAGGGACTTCCGGATCAAAACTCTCCGGGTAGGCCGCAGCCAGCCCTTTGTGAAAAACATCATGACGGGCCGAAGTCAGGCCATTGCTGCCCATCCCCCCGTTATATTCAGATTCATAGGTGGCCTGCCCATAGGAAGCCAACCCGACAATGACATCCCCTTCGCGGATACGCGCATTGTCTATAACCTGATCCCTGCGGATGCGCGCCGTCACAGTGGAATCCACAATTATGGTCCGCACCAGGTCGTCCACGTCGGCAGTTTCCCCCCCTGTACTGTGGATTTCAACCCCCCATTGAGCGAGGTCGGCAATAAGATCTTCCGTACCCTGAATCAGGGCGGAGATCACCTCCCCGGGAATTTTATTGGCATTTCGCCCAATGGTAGAACTGAGTAAAATCCCGTCTGTAATACCTACACACAGTAAATCATCGAGGTTCATAACAAGGGCGTCCTGCGCAATCCCCTTCCATACAGAGAGGTCCCCGGTTTCCTTCCAGTACATATAAGCCAGGGAGGATTTCGTACCTGCCCCATCGGCATGCATCACCAGGCAATACTCCGGGTCTCCCGTGAGGTAATCCGGGACAACCTTACAAAAGGCCTTGGGAAACAGCCCCTTATCGATATTTTTAATGGCTTTGTGAACTTCCTCTTTGGTCGGGGAAACCCCTCTTTGCTCGTAGCGACCGGGTGTTTTAGACTCCATGTTTATTTTTTGCAGGTAGGACAAAAGTAAGAGAATCCCCGGGATTACTTCAACGACAAAAGTTCCCGATACTTTGCCAGTGGCCAGCAGGTATCCCCCACCAAACGCTCCAGGCGATCGCTGTGATAACGGATCTCTTCGAAAAAGGGCAAAACGGTCTCGCAATAGGCCCGCGCTTTTTGGGAAGCCCCTGCAATGACGTTGGCCTGCTTTCGGGCTTCTATCATGGCATCAGTTTTGGTCTGAAGTTCCTGTAAATGCGTTGAGAGGGTTTGCAAAATCTCGAGTTGGGCGGCCCCCATTTTCTTATGCGCCACACCGAAAACCTCTTTTAACCCGGAGACATTTTGCAACAATTGGTTCTGATACTCCACCACCGCAGGAATCACATAGTTATAAACGAGCTCTCCGATAACCCGGCCTTCAATCTGTACATTGAGGCTATAGGTTTCCAGTTCTACTTCCTGTCGGGCGCGAATCTCAGTTTCTGTGAGTACTCCCATGGAATTAAAAAGTTCGAGGGTATCCGGTGCCGTCAGGATTTCCAGGGCCCGGGGCGTATTGGTGTTATTGCTCAGTTTTCGCCTGGCCGCTTCTTTTTTCCACGCCTCACTATACCCGTCCCCATCAAAGCGAATGCGCTTGCTGGCTTTAATGTACTCCCGCAGCACGTTGAAAATGGCTTCATCCTTCCGGAGCTTTTTCTTTTCAATCAGGGTATCCACCTCTACTTTGAATTCCTCCAGTTGCCGCGCCATTATGGTATTGAGCACCGTCATCGGCTTGGCGCAATTGGTTTTAGACCCCACCCCGCGCATTTCAAATTTATTGCCCGTAAATGCAAAAGGAGAGGTGCGATTCCGGTCTGTATTATCCATTAGGATTTCCGGTATTTTACCGACCACGTTAAGCTTTAGCTCGGTTTTTTCTTCCGGTGATAAACGCCCTTTAGAAACCCCTTCCAGTTCATCGAGAACACCCGTAAGCTGGGTACCTATAAAAATTGAAAATATGGCCGGGGGCGCCTCATTGGCACCCAGGCGATGGTCATTACTCGCTGAAGCGATAGAGGATCTCAACAATTCTTCATACCGGTTTACAGCCATAAGGGT
>NZ_JBAVZJ010000286.1:0-12218 GCF_049588695.1 Robiginitalea sp. | reverse complement strand
TAATAGCAATAAAGTGATTACAGCAGTTGTAGGTTTCATATGTGCACTTTGGTTTTAAATGTAAGAAATTCCCGCAGTAAGGCGTATTTATACACAGAATTATAGGAAATCTGGTGGAAATTGGTATATTTAATTAGAACCATTCTAATACTATAAAGTCATGGGTATAAAAAGCTTTCAGGGTCGTCGGGCCAAGGAAGGGTCGAAAAAAGAGTACGACGCTCCTATTTTGGTTACGGATTATATGTCTAAAAAGTTAGTCACTTTTCACCCGGAACAATCTATTCTGGAGGTTATGGAAGTTTTTGCCAAAAGAAGTATTTCAGGAGGTCCCGTACTTGATGACAATGGATTTTTAGTCGGCATTATATCCGAAGCGGATTGTATGAAGCAGATCTCCGAAAGCCGGTATTTCAATCAGCCCATCATGGATAAAAGCGTTGAAAAATACATGACAAAAGACGTGGAGACTATTCCTCATGACATGTCTATATTCGATGCCGCGGGCGTATTCCACAAGAACAACCGCAGGCGGTTACCGGTGATGAAGGACGACATTCTGGTCGGGCAGATCTCCCGAAAGGATATTGTCGTGGCTGCGCTTAAACTGAGCGCAGAAAACTGGAAATAAACCTCCTAATTTTCTTCCATAATCAGGGCGGGTAATTCCAATTGCCGATATAAGGCATTGTATTCCGCCATTCCTTTATTTACAATAGCGTCCCTTTCCCCGGACATGCTGTTCCACGTGCCCAGTAAATCGGACAGGCGTTCTTTAGCCCCCTGCGTCAGCTCGGGTTCAGCGACATCGATATACGATCTGAGCTCCATAAGTTCCGCATTGAGCTGATTATTGAAGTTAATCACGTCCTGAAAGGTTTTTTGCTTTGGCTGGATTAGGTTTTCTTCCCATGTGCTGATTTCCTCCTGGAGGGTAACTCCCTTAGACAATAAGTCTTCTGCGGTCGGATTTCCTTCTAAGAGATCCTGATGTGTCTGTAATTGGGATTTGACCCCACGCAATTGTCCCACGGCTCCGTGCATGTCCCGGATGGCCTCGTCAATTTGTCGCAATGCCGCCTGTTGTTCTGTATAGGCCGCCTGGGTTGCTTTAATGCCGGGGTGTGGGAGAATCGTGAATGGTTTTTCCGAGGTGACACCCTCATGGGTAAGGCGGGCGGTATAGGTTCCCGGAGCCACCCGCGATCCGCGGTAGTCCCCCATAACGAATACATTTTCCACAGCCGGGAGGGTTTCTCTTCGAAAATCCCATACAAATCGATTGTATCCCGCTTTTGCGTGTAAAACCTCCGGCTTGGGCGGGCCACCGGGCCACGTTTTGAAATCCTTGTCAGGTTGGTTGGTGAAGGTCCGGATAACCTGCCCCTCTTCCAGTATTTCCAGTGTCACGACTGCAGAATCTGAAACGGCCGGCAAATAATAATTTAACAACACTCCGGATTTGGGATTTTGCCCAAGGCCCGGCCGGGGCTTTTCAGAATAGCCACCCGTAAAGAGGTAGGTATCCCGGGGCTCTGCCAAAAAGGATTGTGATTCCGAAACCCTATGCGCTTGAAGGAATGAGAGGTCATCCAGGATCCAGAAGGATCGTCCCGCTGTTGCGGCAATGAGGTCGTTGTGACGGAAAGTGAGGTCATTGATGGGCACGACAGGGAGATTCAATTGAAAGGGTTGCCAGAAATCGCCTGAATTCAGAGAAATATACAATCCTGTTTCAGTTCCCGCATATAGTAATCCTTTGCGTATCGGGTCCTCCCGAACCACACGTGCAAAACCATGGGGATCTTCGAGGCCATTGACGATGAGTTCCCAGGTGGCCCCGTAATTCGAAGTCCTGTAGATATAGGATTTAAGGTCCATAAATTTATATCGCATCAGGGTAATGTATGCCGTCCCGGGATCGTGGGGAGAAACTTCAATACTGTTGACGATGCCTTCCTGCATCCCCTCCGGCGTCACATTTTCCCAGGAATCCCCGCCATTTCGAGTCAGGTGTACCAAACCGTCATCACTTCCAGCCCATAAAACCCCTTTTTCGTGGGGAGAAGCGGTAAGATACATGAGCGTATTGTAATTTTCACCCCCGGCAGCTTCATTGGTGAAGGGAATTCCTCCGGGCCCCTGTTTTTCGGGATCATTCCGGGTGAGGTCGGGACTGATCACCTTCCATGTCTGCCCGGCATCCCCGGAGTGGAATACTACGTTCCCCGCGTGATAGATCACCGAGGGATCATGCGGATCGGCAATAATCGGGGCATTCCAGTTATAGCGGTACTTAAAATCCTCCGGGGCATTCCCAAGGGAGAGTTCCGGATATTCCTTTATAGGTTTGCCTTCTCGTGTTGCCTTTACCCATTTTTCAATAATCCCCTGGTAACAGCCTCCGAATATCACCTCGGGATTGTCAGGGTCAAAGGCCAGGTAGGCGCTTTCGCAACCGGCGACCGAATACCAGTCTTTCCAGTCGACCCCTCCGTCATTGGTGCGGCTGGCGATGGCAATAGCCGAATTATCCTGCTGCCCTCCGTAGACGTTATAAGGGAACAGATTGTCTGTACTAACCCTGTAGAATTGTGCCGTAGGCTGGTTTTGCTGTGTGCTCCAGCTTCGTCCTCCATTGTTGGAGACATTGGCCCCTCCGTCGTTGGCATTGATCATACGCTGGTTGTCTTGGGGATGGATCCAAAGATCGTGGTTGTCCCCATGGGGCGTCGAGAGGGTTTGAAAAGTTTTTCCCCCATCGATGGAACGCGTTACAGGCGCATTGAGTACATAGACGATTTCGGGGTTTTGCGGATCTGCAAAAATCTCCATATAGTACCAGGAACGGGTGATATTGATACGATCTTTATTGATTTGACGCCATTTTTTACCCCCGTCATCCGAGCGGTAGACACCGGATTTGTCGCCTTCGGCTTCAATCACGGCGAAGACCAGATCGGTGCGCGCGCCTGAAGCTGAAATCCCGGATTTTCCCATCACTTCGGGAAGCCCGTTTTTCATCTGCTCCCAGGTCGTGCCCCCATCCGTAGATTTGTAAAGGCCGGAACCCGGCCCTCCGGATTTCATCGTCCAGGGAAATCGTTCGTGCTCCCACATGGAGGCGTAGAGTATTTGTGGATTATTCGGATCCATGGAAAGGGACGAGGCCCCGGTAGTCGGATTTACATAGAGGGTTTTTTCCCAGGTTGCACCCCCATCCCGCGTACGATATACGCCCCGGTTTTTCGAAGGACCGAATTGAGCACCCTGCACAGAAATATAGAATTGGTTTTCATCCCTTGGGTGGATGATCACATCGGAAATGTGCCTGCTGTCTTCCAGTCCAAGGTGTTTCCACGTTTTTCCAGCATCCCTGGAGAGGTATACCCCATCGCCCATAGAGGTCATAACGCCCCGGGCGGCGTGTTCGCCCATGCCGACGAGCACGACATTCGGATTGCTTTCTGAAACTGCAATAGCCCCTACGGTTCCGGTTTTAAAGAATCCGTCCGATACGTTTGCCCAGTGCATACCGTCGTCTGTGGTCTTCCACACACCACCTCCGGTACTTCCCATATAATAAGTGCCGGGTTGTGTTACGACCCCGGTTACAGCCACCGATCGGCCCCCGCGAAATGGCCCGATGTTTCGCCACTGCACCCCGTGGAACAATGTATCTGAAAGTACAGGTTGTGGCGCTTTCTGTTTTCTGCGCTGCCCGTAAACAGAACTACAGAGGAGCAGTAAAAGCAAGGGTGTAAAAATATATTTCTTCATGGAAGTAGGTTGTTGTATTTCTGATATGGTTATGTGTTTAGTCTGCGATAGAGGCAAAGACCATCTGCTTGAATTTCCATCCCGTCTGATCTCCTGCATTTCCTTGTGTCTGTTTCATGAGTATTCCGATCACTTGCTCCCCGGGGTCTGCAAAATACTGGGTATTGAAGTATCCCCCCCATTCAAAAGTCCCTGGTCCGCCCAATCCCCCCTTGGCCACTCCATGATCAGCGTTGACTACGGAGAAGGCGAGGTTAAAGTCGGCAGGACCCCCCTCCCAGTGATCCCCGATCTGGTTGACCATCATGGTTTCCACAGTGGTACGGCTGAGCAGGCGTACCTCGTTGTACACTCCTTTGTTAAGCATCATTTGAAGGAAAACAAAGTAATCCCTGGCTGTGCTGGAGAGCCCGGCACCCCCTGAGAAAAAACTCCGGGCACCTTCTATAGGATAATCAATATTAAAAACCTCGGTCTCGAATACTTTCCAGCTACCGTCTTCCTTGTGTTGTACCGGTACGAGTCGGTCTGCGAGCTGCTCAGGCAGGTAAAACCAGGTGTCTTCCATCCCCAGGGGATCAAAAATCCGCGATTTCAGGAATTGATCAAACGGCATCTCCGATACGATTTCAACAAACCGTCCCAGCACATCCAGGCCTTCGCTGTAGGTCCAGCCTTCCCCGGGTTGATGGTGGAGGGGCATTTGGGCAATTTTTGGGACGTTCTCCTTAAGGGTCACTGCTTCTGCAGTGAAGGCATCGGTGATTCCCGCTTTGGCAAAAGCTTTCCTGAATCTGGGATCCCCGTCGATCATCCCATACCCGATACCCGAAGTGTGTGTCAGGAGGTGGCGGATGGTGATAGGACTTGTAAGGGGGGTGGTCGTAAAACTGCTGTCGCTTTCTACAAAGGTTGCGAGAATACCTGTGTTTTTAAATTCCGGAATATATTTAGAAATAGGCTCGTCCAGTTGGAAATGGCCTTCTTCCCACAGCATCATCACGGCTGTACTGGTAATCGCTTTGGTTTGGGAGGCGATTCGAAAGATGTCATTTTTCTGAAATGCCGTACCCTGCTCCGTATCGGACTGACCAAAAGCTTTATGGTATACGATTTTCCCATTCCGGGCGATCAGGGCCACCCCTCCGGGAATTTCTCCTTCGGCAATGGCCTCTTCCATCATTTGGTCTATACGCTTGAGTCGGTCCGGGTCCAGCCCCTCGGTCTCCTGCCCCTTTAAACTTCTAATTTCTGTATAGGAAGTCTGGGGTTGCTCCCGGCAGGAAGCCAGAATGAGCAGGGTTAAAAAAAGAAATGCGAAGGCTTTCATATGTGGGTTAAAGTTTGGTGATTTAGAAACTTTGAGAAGGCGGTATTCCCCCGGAATTAATTCTTACCGCCTTCCCGGTTCGGCTGACGGGGACTGGGCCATTCCCTTTGCTCGCCCGTTCTGGGATTGATAGAAAGAACTGCTTTTTCACGGGAAGTACGCTCCGGATCTTCACAGGCCATATATGTCAGGATAGCGGTGAGGATGGCGTTGTTTCGGACGTCGTCGAAAACAATTTTGTCATAGGTGTCCAGGTTGGTATGCCAGGTGTAATTCCAGTAACTCCAGCTCAGGGAGGACAGGGAGAATGCCGGGGCACCCTGGGCCACGAAAGAGGCGTAGTCCGAGCCGCCGCGACCTGGATTGCCTGGAAATGTCGTTTCTATATGCTCGGTTATCGACTCTGGTACCGCTGAGAGCCAGCGCCCCATATAGTCGTAGGAGTGCAGGAATCCCTGCCCGGAAATCCGGACAACCCTTCCCGTCCCGTTATCCTGGTTAAAAAGGGCTTGCAGGCCTTCCACAACCTCGGGATGGTCCTCCACATAAGCCCTGGATCCGTTCAGGCCCTGTTCTTCACTGCCCCAGAGTCCAATGATAATCGTGCGCCTTGGGTTCGGATAAACTTTCTTCAATATCCGGGCAGCCTCCATCATGGTCAGGGTACCCGTACCGTTATCGGTTGCTCCCGTACCCCCATCCCAGGAATCAAAATGGGCGGAGAGCACAATGTATTCCTCCGGTAATTCCCGGCCGGGTATGGTCGCAATAGTATTAAAAGTAGGAACCCTGCCCAATTCTTTGGATTCTGCTACAGCGCGGATTTTGGGTTGGTCCCCGTTTTCAGCCATGCGGTAGACCATACCGTAGTCCTCCAGGGAGAGGTCGATAACGGGGATTTTTTCCGTATTTGCGCTGAAGACTTTGTTGGCACCAAAAGCTTTGGACCAGCGGGATTGAAGAATTCCGGCGGCCCCGGCAGCTTCCAGGGCGGCGTTAAGAGTACGTGATGTATACCCGGTATTTCTGAGGTTTTGACTCCAGGCTTTTTCCTGAGCAGTCCGTTTCTCTTTCATTTGCTCAAAAGAGCTTTCAGTAGCAAATTCCTCCCAGTTGTAGTCGGGTCGTCCGGTGATCTGGGGCATGGAAACGCAGACCCATTTTCCTTTCACTTCTGGCAACCAGCGAACAAAGGCGAGGGAATCGGATACTACAGGTAACGGAATCACTTCTGCGGTAATCCCCTTTGAAGATGTCGAAGGGCTCCAGGCCAGTTGACGCCCCTGAAGGGATACCACCCGGGGAGCTAACAGATCGATATGACAGATCCCTCGCTCCCAGCCCCTCCAGGTTCCCCATTGCTCGTTCCCGGCCCGGATGCCCCAGTCTGAAAAACGTTCTACGGCCCAGTCGTGGGCTTTTTTCATTTGGGGTGTTCCTACCAAACGCGGGCCTATGACATCCATGAGTTCGTGAGCCATGTTTTCAAGCTGGGAATTTTCGGTAGCTTCTTTTTGAATTTCTGTGACTATGGCCTCTGTATTTTGCGCAATAGCAGTTGGGGCCAGCACTAGAAATGAGGCGAAGGCAAGTAGATATTTTATCATGGGTTACAAGTGGGTTAGTTGTCCTAAAGATACATAAACAGGAGTTAAAGTTATAGGTTTCCTGCTGTGGAATCGCAGTATGGATGCAGACCTTTGGGGGGAATCTAAAATCACAATTTGTATATGAATGCATTGAGAAACAAAGTCTTGTTGATCGGTAACCTGGGACAGGACCCGGAAGTCATGGTATTGGAGAGCGGGAGCAAAATGGCCCGGTTTTCAGTGGCTACAAATGAAACGTACAAAAACGGCAAGGGAGAAAAGGTAACCGACACCCAGTGGCATCAGGTGGTGGCCTGGGGAAAAACAGCCGATATTGTCGAAAGCTATTTGGTCAAAGGCAAGGAAGTGGCTGTGGAAGGAAAGCTGATTCACAGGTCGTATAAGACCCCGGAAGGCGAGCGAAAATTCACCACAGAAGTGCGATGTAATGAACTGTTGATGCTTGGCAAGTAGCTCTAGCCGGGCTTTGATCGATAAAAAGGGCTTTTGGGCCCTTTTTTTTATGAAAAGGGCAGGAAGAATTGTAACTTTTAAAGAAGTGATCCGTCTATTAATATAGAACACTCCCTGTGAACTCCAAGATGCTCATAATACCGATGCTTTTGCTAAACGCGGCCTTTATGCCCGTTTTAGCACAGGAGAATATCGGGTTATCGGATTTAGAACGCCTCTCTAAAAGCGAGTGGTTCTATATGGAGCAGGCCACGCGGGACGCCGAGTACGAGCACGGGTTGCAGTTTAAGAATCAATCCGACGAGATCGATTTCTGGACCGACCAGCGGAGGTTTGAACATATGCTTAGCCAAAAAAATTTACAAAACTACAGGGCTTACCGCCAGGGAAAAAAACTGGCGTATCTCAAACATACAGAGGTATGTAAAGTGACCTGCGGGCACGGGGATTTTTATCTGCGCCAGGCCGCTTTGTACTTACAATTTGATGCAGGCACCACTCATTCTTATGTGACTTTTAGCGAGTTGAAGCGGGGCAGAGGATGGGAAGTCTCTTATGTACTTGAAGGACAGGATCCCCAATAGAAAAACTGCCCAAGAATATCAGGCTACTTTCTGAAGTCCTTCCCGGGCATGTAATTCAGCCAAAAGGTCGTTGCAGGGACATTTTTTGCAGCGTTTGCTCTCACATTTTTTAAACTTCTTGCAACACTTGGATTTGCACCCTTCAGGGGAACAGTAAGTCTTCGCCAGTTCTTTAAGGCGTTTCTCCTTTATTTTGGCTTGTTTCTTTGTAGACTTGTATTTCTTGTTTCCCATAGGAGCAGGGCTGCTCCTACAAATCTAATAATTTGTATTCAATCTAAATAAACTTTAACACATCAGGCCCCGGGTTCGCCGGCAGCGCTTTCTACAGCGATTTGTTGGACATCCCTGTCAAAGAGATAGAGTCCGCCCTTATCGTTGCCTATCAGGTTTATTTTGTCCAGGATGGTTCTTGCAAGTGCCTCTTCCTCAATTTGTTCGGCTACATACCACTGTAAAAAGTTATGTGTGGCGTAATCCTTTTCTTCGAGTGTAATGTGCACCAGGTCATTGATGCTTTGGGAAACAAAGATTTCATGCTCCAGCAATTCTTTAAACATGGACTGGAAACTCCCAAAATCAGTTTTAGGTGCTTTAAGATCAGAAACAATGGCATGTCCGCCCCGCTCATTTACGAATTTTATGAGTTTTAGCATATGCATTCGCTCCTCATCAGAGTGTTTATACATAAACTGCGCAATACCTTCCAGACCTTTTAATTCGGCCCAGGAGGCCATTGAAAGATAGACCTGAGAGGATTCAGCCTCAACCCGGATCTGTGCATTCAATGCCTTTTCTAATTTCTTGTTTAACATGTTTGGAAATTTTTTACAAAATTACAAAAAGGAGTGGACTATAATCGCGTTTCACTTCTAAAGTAGCCCGGTTCCTCAAGCTAGAAAAAAACCTGATCGGCCAGGCGATAGGTCGTGGCATGGGCGCTGACGATCGTCCGCAACTGGGGAGAATACCCACCACCCATACTGCATTGAACGGGAATTTGCAGGCGGTGACACCATTTGAAAACCATTTCATCCCTGCGCCGGCAACCCTCCAGACTGCATCCCAGAGTACCCAGTTTATCGGATTCAAGGATGTCTACACCGCTGAGATAAAATACAAACTCTGGCTGCACCTGCTCTTCCAGGGCCTCCAGGTTTGCTTCGAGCAATTCCAGGTAAAGGGTATCCGGAGTCCCGGGGTCCAATGCCACATCCAAATCAGAGATTTCTTTGCGAAATGGATAATTGGCTCTTCCGTGCATGGAGAACGTAAAGACTTCCGGGATGTCAGAGAAAATCTCAGCAGTACCATTGCCCTGATGTACATCCAGATCCAGGATCAATATACGTTTCGCCAGCTGGTGCGCCAGCAGGTAATGTGCCCCGATAGCCTGATCGTTCAGCATACAGAAGGCTTCCCCACGATTGGAATAGGCGTGGTGCGTGCCCCCGGCAATATTCATCGCTACCCCGTGTTCCAGGGCGAAAAGACAGCCTTCAATGGTGCCCTGGGCAATCCGGAGCT
The DNA here is from genome assembly GCF_049588695.1 of Robiginitalea sp. GTDB lineage: Bacteria > Bacteroidota > Bacteroidia > Flavobacteriales > Flavobacteriaceae > Robiginitalea. The sequence goes on along the minus strand of NZ_JBAVZJ010000286.1, from coordinate 2,934 downwards.
CCCGCTGTACAAGTTCGGGGCTCCACGGAAAGCCCACCTTTCGCATTTCCCGTGCCGTGAGCCGACCTTCCTTCAGGGCACTGAAATATTCGGGGTCATGCGCCCTTAGTATATCATCCGCTAAGGGCATTCCGGGTTCAAAGAAGTTGTCGGGTGTACAGGTGCCTTCGTGCAGGAGTTGTTGGGGCAGTAATTCATATTTATGCATGGGAAAGCGATGCCCCTCGGGCAGGGGGTGCTTGTAAATGGGATGATAGGCGATTTTAAGCAAGATCGGGTTTACTGGGAATTTGCAGGGTCAATTCCGGGCATCACCGAAAAACTTCCAAGGGCGTACGACTCCCCATTCACAATTCCGGAAACAAATACCCTGAGGCGTTCAAGCCCGTAATCCTTAAATTGGAAATGGAACTTCCCATTCTCATCCGAACGGACATCCGGATGCCAGTCCACAGTTCCAAATTTCCTGAAAAAGGCACTGGTATAGGAGGGGTATACGGGGGTGTAAAAACGCTTTTGAACCCCATAGGCCAGGGGAACCTCATACTCGTTAAAGGAAAGTGTCCCATCCCTCCGGGCGAATCGGAGGCTCGGGTCAGTAACGATTTTGATAACACCTCCGCCTCCCATAATCCCTGAACCAATCCCGGACCTGTTGATTTCAATATAATCTATGTCAATCAGGAGGAAATTGTAAAGCAGTGTGAAATCCTGAAGGAGGATGCCATCCAAATATACAATAGGCCTGGCATTGTTCGGGCTATTAGGAGTTCGCGATATGATCGAAACCGAGCCCAGGTTCTCGTTGACAATAAATCCGCGTCCACTTAAATAGGAAGCCAGGGTCAGGTTTCTTCTCGGATCATCTATTTCAAAAAAATCAAGTCTTCCGTTGCTGCGGTCCCTGAGTTTCTCCATACGCGTGGCATCCCTTTTTTTAGTGACCACGACCTCGTCCAGTAATTGTAGCTTTTCTAAATTTTCAAAGGATATGGGAGGAAACTCTATCTCCGAAATCCTTTCTTGAGGAGGACCCGGGATCGAAATATTGAAACGCGGCGTATATTTCGGAATTCCAGCTGGTTTAAAATGAACAGCAGCGCCTGGAGGTGTAGTCCCTCCTTTTTTGGAAATTTCGGAAATGGCGAGTTTTTCACCTTCCCGCGGATAGAATTCTTCTACGGTAAAATCGACCTCTCCGTCCTTTAATTTCAACAGTTGTGACGGGTTGTTAGCCGTGGGATAAATATAGAAGTCTTCGCTGTCCCGCTTATTAAATCTCACCGTATAGCTGATGCCTTTTTCAAAATCGAAACGGTAGAGGGGAGGATGGTTCAGGACGGTATTCCAGGAATAACTGCTCCAGCCCTGGGTGATCAACAGGTTGTCCAGATCATAACGCTTCCGGGCATCGATATCCTCAAAGTAGTACCCCGCATTTTGGACGGGGCCATTGACATAAGGTTGCAGTAAAGCATATGAGGGTAAATTGTGGTCATGCGAGTAAGAACTCGTATTATCGGGAAGCACCGAGAGACTCAGACTGCTGAATGCCCGGGTATCCAGCCCTGGAATCTCCAGAGTCACCTTTACTTGCCCGGAGTCTATGACGGACCGCGTTCGAAAGGCTTCAAAAAACTCGAGCCCCCTATCGTTAAAATACAACCGCTCCAGCAGGGGTCTGGAGTTCTGATCCATTAAGGTGATTACATTCATTCCCCTGTACAGATCAGCCTTAGGGATAACCTTAAGCTGTTTTAAATTCCCGGTAAAGGAAATCGGGAAGGCCTTGATTTCATCTCCGTTGTGGATACTCAAATGGTACGACTGATCCTTTGGTGTTACGGGACCCGGGACCATTTCCAAACTCAGGCCAATATCGGTTTTAAGATCTGTGAGTTTTAAAACAATACCTTCCGGATACGTGGGCGGAAGTGGAATGCGATACTCTTTTTCGTTATCCTTAAACTGGGCATAATAAGCCTGCGACTTCCCTAAAAGCAACCCAACCCGGCCAATACCGAAGGGATTGACCTTAAACCGGGTGATTTCCTGCCCTGCTTTATCCGTGATACTTCCTTCCAGGTTCGGGACACCCTGACCTGAAGCATCTTTTATAATTATCCCGTATACCGACTCCAGTCCGGCTACAGCCCGGCCGCCTTCCGGTAAAAACTGGGCATCAAGGGTTTTTTCTGAAATTGTATGGGGCCTGTACTCATCCGTTTCCGGATCAATGACTTCCAGGGTTTGTTCGTAGTAATTCGGCTCCGAGAAATTCTGCATCCAATTCGTGTATGCTCGGAAGACATAGGTGCCTGTTGTAAAAAGGCTATCCAGTCTGAAAGAGCCATGGCCCACGCCCTCTTCGATAAGCAGCATTTTGGACTTTATGGTGCGGTTTGCACTGTCGGTTAAAATACAGTAAAGGTTTCGGGTTTCCAGAGACCTCCTCTTGGTGCCTTTGTCCATCACATAGGCCTTAAACCCCAGCTCTTCCCCTTTGATAAAGACTGACTTGTTTATGTGAACGTAAGCCACCTCCCTCGGCAATTCACTATAGGAAGTGAAAGCGGAAAACAGCTGATCGAGTCCGGAATCCTCCTGTGCCACTAACCCGGTCACAGCCAGGACCGATGAGAATAGAAATACAATCCATTTCATAGCGCAATTTCTTTTCTAAAAAGATAGTAAAAAAACGTCAATTAGGCGGGATGCCCCTTAAGAGTTCACAGCAGGCCACACGCAGTGTTAAAAACTATGCAGTTCCCAGTCCCACTTTGCAGTCAAAAAAGAAATTAGATCTTGGGAAGTGACCCTGCCAACTGGCCCTGCCAACTTCAACTTTGAACTCTTTGAAAGTATGCAGTTCCCAGTTGCAGTTTGCAGTCAAAAAAGAAATTAGATCTTGGGAAGTGACCCTGCCAACTGGCC
>NZ_JBAVZJ010000285.1:0-7112 GCF_049588695.1 Robiginitalea sp. | reverse complement strand
GCATTGTCCTGATCTGTGTGCAGCAGTTGTTCCCCTCTTCCCTGGCTCCCCATGGCCAACCAGGCAAAGGCTGCAGGCGCTTTGCCCTCTTTTCGAAGGCTGAGCTCGATAACCCTTTTAATACAGGCATCGTTGAGTTCTGCAATCAGCTTCATGGTAATGGACATGGGAATGTTATTCTCCAGGTATCCCTTCAGCAGGTATTCCACCCGTTTGCGGATGGGTTTTAGCCGTTTGATTTTCCGGGTTCGATTAATAGCCCGAAGCAGCACTTCCGGACTGTTGCCCAGGGCGAGCATCAGGTCGTATTTTGATAGGATTCCCACAACCGGAGTCTCTGTGGTGCCGTCTTCTGTCAGGCATAGATGCCCAATCCCGTTTTTCATCATGGCGAGCTGTGCCTGGGTAATGGTCATCTTTGCCGGGTAGGTAATCACCGGACTCGTCATGATATCTGAAGCAGGGGCGTCTATGGAATGGCGTCCGGTAACTACCTTGTTCCTAAGATCTTTATCCGTGATAATGCCCTCGGCAAGCCCTTCTGACAGGACCAGTACCGAACCCACATTATGGGCTGTCATCAGGGTGGCTACTTCCCGGGCCGGTGTCTGAGGTGTGCAATGCACCAGGTCTTTCCGGGGATGTATGGGTAGGATTTCAGTAAAGGGAGTCTCAGCCCTGGCGGCCATCTGAGGCGGGAGAGGCCCGAGGGCATCGGTTCTGGTCAACCGGGCATAGGGATTCCGGGTATTGGAGGCGAAGGATTCGATGACAAAATTTCCAACCTCTTCATAACTCTGGATCAGCGGCCGGAATTCAGATATCGGGATGGCATATAAGATACTCTCTTCCTGGCTTATAGCTTCCAGTTTGTAGTTCTCTCCGGCCATCAGGGGCCTGAGCCCGAACAGGTCTCCCTCATCACAAATATCGATAACCTCCCCTCCATTGCCCTTGCGCAGGGCGACGGCCCCTCTCTGAATAACATAAAAGAAAGCGTGAGCGGGTTCATCCTCTTTAAAGATATACGTCCCTTTGTCCATGTAGAGTATATCCACATCCGAAGACAGGCTTTTCAGGTCTTTTGGCGTAAGCTCGTTAAATGGTGGGTAGCGCCGAAGAAAATCAGCTACCCGTTCGACAATCCGGTTGCTCATTTCAGCAATTTACATCAAAAAATCTGACTTTGGAAAGTCCCTCGACATTAGAAAATCTTGCGGTTCCAGGATCGGCTGACATCCAGGCGAATGCCCAGTGTGAATACGGTTGCAGCTTCGAGACCCAGGGAATTCGTGCTGTTGGAGAATAGGTCTTTAAAAGAGATGAAATTACTGGAAAGCAAGAAATCGGAAATAAAAAAACCCAGGACTTTAGTCCCGGGTTTTTTTGTCATTTAAAAGTAGCGAGAGGGAGACTTGAACTCCCGACCTCAGGGTTCTGAATCCTGCGCTCTAACCACCTGAGCTACCTCGCCATACTTGCGGTAAGCGGGGGCAAATATAAGCCTTAATTTTGGGCTCTTCAAAATTGACATACCAAAAAGTTTTTGGGAATTATTTTTTTATCTTTTAGAAATCTATATATTGTCCGTGGACTAAACAGAGCCCCCTATGAGCGAGAAAATTAAGTATGAAATGGAGTTTGTTATCCAATCTTCGCCCCAACTCCTTTTTCAATATCTCGCCACGCCCTCTGGCCTCTCAGAGTGGTTTGCCGACAATGTGAATTCCAGGGGTGAGCTCTTTACTTTTATTTGGGATGGCTCCGAAGAAGTGGCCCGTTTGCTGAAGCGGAAAACGGATGAATTTGTGCGTTTTTCATGGGACAATAACGAGGAGGATTATTTTTTTGAAATGCGTATCATCGTTGACGAAATTACAAAAGATGTTTCCCTGTTTATTACCGATTTTGCAGAGGAGGACGAGGTTGACGAGGCTAAAATGCTCTGGGACAACCAGGTTTCCGACCTGAAACAAGTTATCGGATCCAGTTAATACTTCCCGGGGGAAGTCCTTATCTTTGACCTGCCAAAAAATTTATGCTTTTTTATGGTCAATTTCAACGGGGATCTCCTCCCTGATTCCAGTCATTTTCTAGATCATCAAAACCGGGGCCTTCAATTTGGAGATGTGCTCAGTGAGCGCGTCCGTTACACGGGTTCTGTCCTTTTGTTTTGGGAGGCGCATTATTTCAGACTCATGGCTTCCATGCGCCAACTCCGCATGGAAATCCCAATGGAATTCACCCTGGAGTTCCTACAGGAGGAAGTTCTGAAGACCCTCACCGCTTCGGGCAGTACTGAAGCACCCTGTGAAATTCGTATTACGGTATTTCGCAGAAATGGAACAGGGTATTTACCGCCTTCCAGGGGGATATCGTATGTCATAGACTTTACCCCGCTGGAAGCTGCCGAATTTCCACAGGATTCCCCCGGGCTTGTCGCAGATCTCTTTAAGGACTACTACTTACAGGCGGATGGACTATCCCGGCTACCCCACAATATGAAATTGCCATGGGTCCTGGCCGCTGTGTATGCAGATGAAAATGATTTTGACACCTGCCTGTTGGTCAACCACAGAAAAGAAATTGCCCTGGGATTACACGGGAACTTGTTTTTGCGTAAGGGTGAAGGGCTTAAAACACCTTCCTTAACAGATGGTTGTTCCGATGATATTCTGCGAAAGTTCCTGTTGAAGCAGGATTGGAAAGATATGCCTTACGATCTGCAAGAAGGGCATATTTCACCCTTCGAACTCCAGCAGGCCGATGAGCTCTTTATGCTGGATATTTCTTCAGGGGTATCCTCGATTACGCGATACAGGAAGGCGAATTACAGCCGGGAGGCCGCCGTTTTTGTATTGGATATGATCAATGGGTATATTCGGGAGCGTGCCCAAGGAGATGGAAGCCTTTAATTAAGACTGGGATTCTCCGGCGCATTGGACCACAAGAGATATTGCCCGCCCAATTCCCTCATTTTCTCCCTCCAAAAGGTCTGTGAGGGTTTTTCAATAATATTGCTCTCGTATTTGTTGGCTACTACAATCCATGACTTAGAATGCAATTCTTTGTCGAGTTGAAGGGATGCCCAACCGGAGTATCCCAGAAAAAAGCGAATATCTGCCTGGTCGATCTGACCTGAATTCACCAAAGTAACTGTAATATCAAAATCACCACCCCAATAGATACCGTCTGAGATTTCTACGGATTCGGGAATGAGTTCCGGCACTTTGTGTATAAAATAGAGGTTATCCTGTTCCACAGGACCTCCATTGAAAACCGGAAAAGGCACATCGATTTCCGATACGAGTTCATTCATACTATAGTTCAGGGGTTTATTGAGGATAAACCCTACTGAACCTTCACCGTTGTGTTCTGCAAGCAAAACTACGGAACGGTTAAAGGAGACATCTCCCGTCAGGGAAGGCTCCGCGATAAGTAATTTTCCCTTCTTTGGTTTTAAACCAATCATAAAGGCAGCGTGTTACTCAACTAAAAATAGAATAATTCGCCTAATTAACAAAAAAAGCACCCAGAAGGGTGCTTTAATATTTTTAACAAAGGCGGCTGAATTAGTTTACAGCGTCACTCAAATCAGATCCTGCCTTAAACTTAACTACCATTTTGGCTGGAATTTGGATCGTCTTCCCTGTAGAAGGGTTACGACCTTCGCGTGCATTTCTCTTAGATACGGACCATGATCCGAATCCTACAAGGGATACGCGATTTCCTTTTTTGAGAGCTCCTTCAACATTTCCGAGGAAAGACTCCAGTGCTTTCTTAGCTGCAGCTTTGGTGATACCAGCGTCTGCTGCCATAGCATCAATTAGTTCTGTCTTGTTCATAATTTAAAATAATTAAGAGTTATTATACATATTGCAAAGCGCTGACAAAATTATACGGATTTAGCGGTCAGACAAGTAAAACCGGGGGAAATAGCCGTTTTTGTTGATAACTTCGGGCCTTTGTTGATAAACCTGAAAATTCTATCGTGCTTTTGTGAGAGCCGATAAAATGGGGGCTCACAGAAATCGAGCGGATTTTTGGATCTCCAGTCCATTTAAGATGTCTTCAACAAACATACGCCGCTTGCCAGGCAATTGCATTTCCAGGACCTCCAGCCAACCATCCGAAGTCCGTGCCAAAAGTCGTTTTTCCAACTTCATAAGGCTCCCGGCAGGAGCTTCTGCCGAATGTGTATCGATTTTGGTCCTGAAAATTTTTACCCTCTCCGCTTCTCCGCCATTTTCAAAGTATGTCCAGGCTCCGGGGTGAGGACACAGCCCACGAATCTTGTTATACACTTCTTTTTGGGAACCGGTCCAGTCCAACCGGGTATTGTCAGGGGAGAGCTTTGGTGCTTTTTTGGGGGTTTTCAGGTGCTTCTGGGGTCGGGTAGCTACATTTCCGGAAGCGATCTGCATCACGGTTTCAAGCACGAGTCTTGCCCCCATCCCCATAAGTCGCTGGTAAAGGGAGCCTGTGGTTTCTTCGGGCCCCACAGGGGTTTTATCCTGAAGGATGATATGGCCTGTATCTATTTGCTCATCTATAAAAAAGGTCGTCACGCCGGTTTCGTTTTCGCCGTTAATCACAGCCCAGTGGATAGGAGCCGCACCGCGATAGTCGGGCAGGAGGGAGGCGTGGAGGTTAAAGGTGCCGAATTCCGGAAGCGCCCATACCGCCTCGGGTAGCATACGAAAGGCCACTACGACCTGCAGGTTAATCCGGTATTCACGAAGCTGATGCAGAAACTCCGGATCTTTAAGCCTTTCGGGCTGAAGGATGGGTATCCCGTTTTTCTCAGCACACTGCTTGACGGCTGAACCCTGTACTTTTCTTCCACGCCCTGCAGGGCGGTCGGGTGCAGTCACCACCAGGACAACCGGATAATTCTCATCCAGTAATAATTGGAGGGAGGGAACTGCAAACTCCGGAGTTCCCATAAAGGCAATTCTCAGGGGATTTTTCATAATACGATGTACTGGTTTTTACCTCCAAGTCGCAGCTTGCCATCGTGTAGCAGTTCCTGAAGACATTGTAAGGTTTCAGATTCGGGATATTCCCAGGTTTCCAATAACTCTCTAGAGGTCATGGGCCCATGGTTTAAGGCTTCCATGATTTTCTGTCGGAGTGCTGATAGTTCCGCTGTACTTAATTGTTTTTTGTTCAGGCAAACATCGCAAAAACCACAGGTTTTTTTGAAAGTCTCCCCAAAATATTTCAACAGCTGAATACTCCGGCACTGTTTGTTGTTTTGGAGGTAGGCTCCCATTTGGCCTACTTTTTCTTCTTTGATTTTTCGGCGGGATTTCACTTGATCGGAAAAGGCGTAAATGGTTTTTTCATCTTCCCGGGGCCTGAGGAAGGTGAGGAGCATATCGCCTTCCTGCTGGTAAAGCTCAAGGATTCCATCTTTTTCCAGACGTTTTAATGCCGTGTTGAGGTCCTGTTCTGAACACCCTATTTTACGGGAAATCATACGGGTATTGATCCTGGTTTCAAAGTCAAACAATCCCCCATAGGTTCTTAGAAGTACCTGCAGGGTTTGTTTGAATTCAGGATGCACCTTAAAGTAGTTCCACAAATCCGACTTAGAGGCTGTTATCCGGATCCGGGATTTTTCCCAGAACTCTTTGCTCAGGGTTATAACGCCTTGTCGGTCCAGGATCTCCAGAGCGTTGTAGGTAAGGTAGACAGGTAACTTATAGGTGTTGCAGAAATCCGTCAGGTCGAAGGGAAAGGGAGTTTCAATACGCTCTCCATAGGGGATCTTTAAATAGCTGTTCAGCCGGGAATAGGTATTGAGAACATCCCGGACTTGTGGGAGGTTGGAAAGGAATTGCTTTCTGGATTGCTCCAGGTCATCCGGACCTAAGAGTAAGGTGGCATAGGCTCTTTCGCCATCTCGTCCGGCCCTTCCGGCTTCCTGAAAATAGTGTTCAAGGGTTTCGGGGACTTGAAAATGTACGACCAGGCGTACATCTGCTTTATCGATTCCCATACCGAAAGCATTGGTAGCCACCATAATCCTCAATGCGTCGGATTGCCATAGCTTCAGGCGTTTGCTCTTAACATCGGGAGGCAGGCCTCCATGAAAAGGTTCTGCCGAAAAACCACGACCCTTAAGATGTTCTGAAAGCGTCACGGTAGCCCGTCTGGAATTCACGTAGATAATCGCACTGCCGGGATATCGGGTTAAAAGTTGGTGCAGGCGGTATCTTTTATCTTCTGTGGCTGTGACAGAGTAGATGAGGTTTGGCCGATTAACCGAATCCTTGAATACACTGGGAGTATTCAGTTCCAAAAGGTTTTCCACATCGTTCAGAACCTGGGGCGTGGCAGTTGCCGTAAGGGCTATTACCGGGGTCTGCGGGTGCAGCTCCCGCAATACAGCGCATTTCAAATAAGCAGGACGAAAATCAAATCCCCATTGGGAAATGCAATGGGCTTCATCTATGGCAATTAAGCATACCTGGAGTTCCTTCAGCCTGCTTAGGACCAATTCCTGCTGCAGGCGTTCCGGGGAGAGGTAGAGCAAGTCGTATTTACCAAAAACTGTGTTGTCGAGCAATCGAATCAGGTCTTCTTCTTTGAGTTTTCCCGACAGGCTCAGTGCCCTTATACCCCTGGATTTCAGGTCTGCCACCTGATCCTCCATAAGGGCGACAAGGGGCGAAACCACAATACATAGGCCCGGCTGCAGGATTGCCGGAATCTGATAACATAGCGATTTCCCCCCTCCAGTAGGCATCAGGGCCAGAACGTCAGATCCGTCCATGACGGCCTGGATGATACCCGCCTGAGACCCTCTGAACCCCTCATGACCCCAATGGGTTTTAAGAACCTCCTGTGGAGTTTTTTTCGTCATAACGCGCTAACACTTCCAGTAGTTTCGTTACCCGCTCCTCTATGGTTCCCGGGTTTAAGGTTTCAACCTGATAGCCAAATTTTTGATAAACGTCTTCCAGGGATTTGTGGATTTGGCATGCCTGTTCAAAACGTTCCAACCGCTCGTTATCCTGCCGGTAAATGGCTTCCCAGGGCGGGAGCAGTACGACCAAATCATAGCGAAACTGCTGACAGGGCTCCGTAAATTCGGAGTCATACCC
>NZ_JBAVZJ010000284.1:0-8881 GCF_049588695.1 Robiginitalea sp. | reverse complement strand
ACTCATGGATGTATGCTGCGGCTGAAAAGAATCTGCCGCTGGTGTGTCCCGGTTGGGAGGACAGTACCCTGGGAAATATCTTTGCATCCTATGTGATAAAAGGAGAGCTTTCTGCCCAAACTATGCGCTCCGGCATTGAGTATATGACGTTTCTGGCGGATTGGTACACTCAAAATTCGGAGAAGGGCATCGGATTCTTCCAAATTGGAGGGGGTATCGCAGGGGATTTTCCCATCTGCGTTGTGCCCATGCTCTACCAGGATTTGGAAAGGACACAAACGCCATTCTGGAGTTATTTCTGCCAGATCAGCGACAGTACAACCAGCTATGGCTCCTATTCAGGAGCAGTTCCCAATGAAAAAATAACCTGGGGAAAACTCGGGATAGACACCCCGAAGTTTATTGTTGAAAGCGACGCCACCATTGTGGCACCGCTGGTATTTGCGTATCTTTTAAAAATGTAATCATGGACGGCCTGAGACGTGTTATTGTAGATTTTAAAAAACTCACCCCGGAGGTGCTTAAACTTCTGGTGGAGCGGTATCCCGACGGATATGATGACGATAATGTCATTTCATTTCGAAATGCCCATGGAGAGCGGATTGAAGCCGTTGAAGTAGTGACGGAGGACACCAAGTACCTGGTCAAGATCAGTGCAAAACTCGAGCACACCATGGCAAATTACGACGAGGAGGACTATTCGGATTTTAAGGATGATGACCCGGATGCTATCCCGGATATGGAGGATCCGGAAGAGGAGTGATCCCCCCCACTTCTGCAGGCACCCGAGTGTTTTTGGATACCTGTATCCCGGCTGATTTTTCTAATGACAAATTAAATTAAGATGGAACAACTAAAGGTCCTCGGTAACGACGAGTGGTGCGTATTTGAACAACTCGGCATCCCCGCTATCCGGGCTCGGGTGGACAGTGGCGCACGAACGTCTTCAATTCAGGCAGTGAATACCCGCATTGAAATGCGGCATGGGGAAGAATGGGTAAATTTTGAAGTACATCCACTACAACACAACCGCAGCATCACCGTACCCTGTTCGGCCCGACTTATCGACCGGAGGATGGTCCGCGGATCTACAGGAATCTCCGAGGAACGCCTGGTCATTAAAACTTTGCTGACCCTTGGGGGGGAAACCTTTCCCATTGAACTGACCCTGGCCAATCGGGATTCTATGGAGTATCGAATGCTTCTCGGCAGGGAAGCGCTCTCGGGGCGGTATCTCGTGGATCCGGGTCAATCGTCCCTTCAGCGTGATTTTACTCAGGAAGCCCTGGACGAGTTATATGCTCCGTATATGGAACAGCGATCCGGCCTCAGGATTGCCCTGCTGGCGAGTAACCCCAACCTGTACAGCAATCGTCGGATAATGGAAGCCGCAAGAGAGCGCGGCCATGAGATCGTTTTCCTCAATGTGGAACTGGTGTATATGCGACTGGATACAAAATCCCCGGAAATCCGGTATCGGGGAGGGAACATCCTCAATGAATTTGATGCCATTATCCCGAGAATTAAACCTTCAGTGACTTTTTACGGCTGTGCGCTGATCCGGCAATTTCAGAACCTGGGTGTTTACTGTCAGAATTCGGCGGACGCTATCTCGCGCAGCAGGGATAAACTTTTTGCCTCCCAACTTTTTGCCCTTCACGACCTTCACATTCCCATTACCGGGTTTGCAAAATCCCCCAACGATACCCGGGATCTGATCAAAATGGTCAACGGTGCCCCCCTGATCATCAAACTTCTTGAAAGCACCCAGGGTAAAGGGGTCGTCCTGGCGGAGACCAATAAGGCAGCGGAGAGCGTAATCAATGCCTTTAAGAGCGTACAGACCAACATACTTGTCCAGGAATTTATCAAGGAAGCCAATGGGCAGGATATCCGATGCTTCGTCATTGATGGCAAAGTGGTGGCTTCCATGCAGCGACAGGCCGAAAAAGGAGAATTCAGGGCGAACATTCACCAGGGGGGCAAGGCCGGACGGATAAAAATCACCTCTGAGGAGCGAAAACTCGCTCTAAAAGCTGCCAAAGCACTGAGTTTAGCCGTGGCCGGAGTAGACATCATTCGATCGAATCGGGGCCCCATGTTACTCGAAGTAAATTCTTCCCCGGGTCTCGAAGGAATCGAAGGGGCTACCGGAAAAGATATCGCTATGGAAATGATCCCCGCGATTGAAAAAAAACTCAAATTCCAGGCCGAAGCCGCAACAGCGTCTTAACTGTTTTCCCGAAGGTTGAAGAGCATTTCCCGGGTCAATTTTTCAAGGTCGTACCGGTGTTCCCACCCCCAGTCCTTTCGTGCCTGGGAATCGTCAATGCTATGGGGCCATGATTCGGCGATCTCCTGGCGGGAGTCGGGAACATAACTGATTTTAAAATCAGGGAGGTCCGATGTGATACTTCGAGCCAGGTCCTCGGGGGTAAAGCTGAGAGCACCCAAATTATAAGAGGTCCGTATGCTCAGCGCCGCGGCAGGAGCCTCCATTAATTGCAGCGTGGCATCAATGGCGTCAGCCATATACATCATTGGTAGGGCCGTATCTTTTTTCAGGAAGCATTCATAGCTTCCTGTTTTCAATGCCTGGTGGAAAATATCAACGGCGTAGTCCGTGGTTCCGCCTCCCGGCTGGGTTTTCCAACTGATCAGCCCGGGGTAGCGAAGGCTACGAACATCCACGCCATATTTCCTGTGGTAATAGGATGCCCAGTCTTCGCCCGCCTTCTTGCTGATGCCGTACACGGTGGAGGGTTCTGTCACCGTGGATTGAGGGGTGTTTTCTTTGGGGGTTTTCGGGCCAAAAACGGCAATACTGGAGGGCCAGAATAGCTTCGAATAGAGACCCATCCTGCCGAGCTCGAGGACGTGCAAAAGGGAATTCATGTTTAAATCCCAGGCCCTTGCCGGATGCTTTTCAGCCGTTGCACTGAGCATGGCTGCCATCAGGTAGACCTCGGTGACCCCTGTTTTTCTAAAAAGGTCCTCCAGGGCCGGGAAATCGGTGGCATCCAGGGTAACAAAAGGTCCGGACTCCATTAATTCTGCAGTTCCCTCCCTGATATCACTCGCAATAACGGATTCAGAGCCGTAGCGAGAGCGGAGGGCAAGGGTAAGCTCTGTTCCAATTTGCCCGCAAGCGCCTAGAATCACTATCGTTTTAGACATAAAAATGAAGCTTGGTCATATGTGGAGGTAAATATAACTGTTCTTAAAATTTGTACATTCGCTTTATGACCAAAATAGTCATTTTAGGGATGTGTCTGATTCTGGTGGTGAGTTGTAAATCACCAGATCAGAAGGAGGCACAAGATGAGCCATCGATGATTGAGGCGGAGATTCAGGCTTTACCAGAACTCGTGCCATTGAGTCCCCGGGCCAGGGAAATCGTGGATGAATGGCCACAGTATACCTCCCTGGAGAATCGGTTGTCGACACTGCCGGATGTAAAGAACACGGAGGAAATGGAATTGCTCCTTGAAGAACTCAACCAGATTTGTAAACAAGTAGAGGAAAATGCATTTCCCCAACCTTTTGAAAAACCTTCGGTACGGAGTCGGATTAAAGTACTCCGCACCTATCTCGGAAAGCTGGAGGCTGCCAATTACTATCGTCTGGACTATCAGGAACCCATTTCCGAACTTATGGATGCCATTAATGCCACACGGCAGCAGTTTAATGTAATCGTTAATAATAATCTTACCCCCGATGTTTTTGAAAACAACTAGACTTTTACCCTTAGTATTCTTACTGTTTTTCAGTATCCTGCAGGCACAGCGGAGTGAAAAGAAAGCCATTGAAAATGTGCTGGATGCCTGGCACAAAGCAGCGGCAAATGCAGACTTTAATGCCTATTTCGACCTAATGGCCGAGGAGTCGGTGTTTGTGGGTACCGATGCGGCGGAGCACTGGAATAAGCAGGATTTTATGACGTTTTCAAAACCGTATTTTGACAAGGGAAAGGCATGGGATTTTAAGGCCGTTGACCGGCATGTATTTATAGATAAAACAGGTGAGATGGCCTGGTTTGACGAACTCCTGGATACCTGGATGCAGTTGTGCAGGGGGTCGGGAGTACTTATCAGGGAAGGGGGAAAATGGAAAATTGCCCATTATGTACTTTCCATGACGGTTCCCAATGAAAACGTCGACGGAGCCATTGCTCTGAAAAAAGAAAAGGATAGTATTCTAATGAAGTCCCTTCTGTCGGAGCGGATCCATTAATCCCGTTTAACTATGAGAGTAAAAGGAATTTACCTTTCCCTGTTGGTGACTGCTGTGCTGTTTGTGCAGTGTCGCAAGTCTGTGGAGATCACGGATTCGGCGGATACGTTTTACGAAACGCAATTGTTTAAAGATGTACAGCTCGCCCATCTGTTTGAGGATTCAAAAACCTTTGTGGACCTCGAACGGGATGAGGATTTCAGGACGCTGGCCAACCGGTACCTCACGGAGCGGGAACGTCCCCGTTTTGACCTTAGGGATTTCGTGGAAGAACATTTCAGGGATCCTGCGCGGAAACAGGTTGCTTTTACCTCGGATATGAATCGGGATATGTATTCGCATATCGGGGTAATGTGGGATGTTCTCGGGCGGGGGCCGGACACCCTCAATGCGAATACCTCACGAATCCCTTTACCCCATCCGTACATCGTACCCGGGGGGAGGTTCAAAGAAATATATTATTGGGACAGTTATTTTACCATGATCGGCCTCGTGTCAGACAATCGGATGGATATCGCCGGGGATATGCTTTCCAATTTTGCGCATCTGATCGATTCGCTCGGGTTTATCCCCAACGGCACCCGGGACTATTACCTTACCCGGTCACAACCCCCTTTTTTTTCGCAGATGGTAACCCTTTTAAGTCAAAAAGAACCTGCCCTGAAGGATGAGTATTTTCAGCAGATTGAGAAGGAATACGCCTATTGGATGCAAGGATCAGATTCGCTGGAAAAAGGCTCAGTGGATCGTCGGGTTGTAGGTATGGGGGACGACCGCTTTATGAATCGGTACTGGGACAGTGCGCGTACACCAAGGCCTGAATCCTATGGGGAAGATGTAAAACTGGCCGAAAACCTCCCGGATTCTGAAACCCAGGAGCTCTATGCTCAATTGCGGGCAGCCGCAGCCTCCGGCTGGGATTTCAGCAGTCGATGGTATGCCCGGGAAGGAGAATTTGCTTCTACCAAAACCGCGGATTTACTCCCGGTAGATCTGAATTCGCTGCTATACTCCATGGAAGTCCAACTGGCCGAAGGTCACCGCAATCGGGGTGATGCTGAAGCTGGTAAGGTATTCGAGATCCGGGCGAAAAAGCGAAAAGACCTGATCAATAAGATGATGTGGGATCCTCAGGTAAAGTTTTACAAAGACTTTAATTTTGTGAGTAACAGTCGTTGTGGGGAGATGACCCTGGCAGGAGTCTATCCCCTGTATTTTGGAATTGCCAGTAAGTCTCAGGCGGCTGGTGTTGTGGAACATCTTATCACAGATTTTCTCAAACCGGGAGGCCTGGTCTGTACCCTTCGCGTCACGGGCCAGCAGTGGGATGCTCCCAATGGTTGGGCACCCCTCCAATGGATGGCTGTTAAAGGACTGCTGAATTACGGGTATACGGAAGAGGCCCGGGATATTATGGAGCGCTGGCTGGCGCTAAATGAGCGCGTATACCGTGAAGAGGGTAAACTGATGGAAAAATATAATGTTGTCGATACAACACTTTCCTCAGGAGGGGGTGAATACCCCACTCAGGACGGCTTCGGGTGGACCAACGGGGTGGCTTTAGGCTTCAGGGACCTGCTGGAAGACATGGAGTAAAGCCCCGTTTTCCGAATCCTGCAACCCGGGCCAAAGAATTCCTCTGCGTCCTTCGCTTTCGAGCCCTCTTATAAATTCCAACTTATTCGGTCTCTTTCCGGGATTCAAGAGCCTGTTTGCTCAGGCTCGCCAGGTTGAAATTCGGTGCCATTTTCAAAGCTTCATCAAAACTGGCAATGGCCTGGTCTATATCATTTTTGTCGATATTATACTGGGCGAGCCCCTTAAGGTGGACAAAGGCAGCCTTAAGCGGAACTTCGTAAGGTTGTTGCCTTTCGTAGAAGGCATATTTCATCTCGTCGGTTGCATTGGTAATCCCATATTCGATATCGGATAATGCTCCCGGACTGTCTCCTGCCTGAATTTTTAAATCTGCCAGTTCGTAAGCGATATAGGGGTTCGGCCCCCTCTCAAACATAATCTGGAAATGTGGAACGGCCCGACTCGGCTGGTTGAGGGCCTTGAGCGAAATCGCTTTAACCTGTAATGCGAGATCTGAATCCTGTGGGTTTACCTCAATCCCGGTCAGATTCAGGGCCTGCATATGCTGGTTGTTGTTGCTGTAGACCAGGGCAAGGGTATCCCGTCTCTCCTGGGAAGGGTTAAGCACGTTCAGGTGCGTGAGTGCGTTGATCACCCCCTGTACGTCGCCCTGTTCCAACATTTGTTTATAGAACGCCTGATAGTGTTTTTGAAGATTCTCCTGGGCATGGGATTGGAAGGCGAATATCAGTGCAATACAGCTGGTGAGGATGAATTTTTTCATTTTTCCCAAGTTTGTTTGAAGAGTGCAAAACTAAGATATTTTTTAGTATAAGAACCTCAAAATCACATCCTGTACGGGAATTCTTTGAGTGTGAAATCGCTCAGTCCTCTATCCCGATATCGGCAGGGACAGGATTAAATCTCAGAACTCCAGATCGAATGCGCAAAGGAGTAACCCAGGGCTTTAAAGGCGGGGCAGGAGATTTTTTTACCCTTAAGGTGGGCAGGGTTATCGGTATAGACCGGTGGGGCAATGCCAAAATGAGTGGCTTCTTTGGTGTAGTACTCGCGTTTGGAAGGATGCTCCGGGAACACAGCATTGAAGGTTCCTGAAAGATCGGGGTTTGCGATCAGTGCCTCCAGAACACCTATTAAATCTTCCTGGCGGATCAGGTTAACCCGTTCACTCCCGTCCGAATTGATATTTCTTCCACTTAAGGTAAACACCGGATGGCGATCTGCACCTATAAGCCCTCCGGGCCTTAAAATTTGAGTAATACGGGCTTTGTTTCCCAGCAGGATCTTTTCGGCAACCAGCAGTTTCTCGCCTGTTTGAGAATCCGGCAGGGGTTGGTCCGCTTCAGTAACACTTCCCTGAGAAGTTCCGTATACCGATGTACTGCTTACAAATACGAGATGGGGAATAGCCGCTTTTTGAAGGTAGGTTTCCATCAATCGGATTCTGGAAATAAAATCTGCTTTGGGATCTCTTCGGATCCCAGGCGGAATATTCAGTACAAGGCAATCCAATCCCTTAAGGAATTCCTCGGGATTGCCTTCAATCTCGTGGTCTCCTAGCCTGAGTACAAAGGCTTCAATACCCTTTTCTGATAGGGAGTCTATTTTTTCCTCACGTGTGGTACTCCCCCGGACACGGTGACCAGAGGCCAGCAAAGTTTCGGCCAGGGGTGTGCCGAGCCAACCGCAACCCAGGACACCTATGGTCTTATTCAAAACTCAGTTTTTTGATCAGCACAACGGCGTCATTTAAGACGAAAGGCATAGGGATCTGGTCGGAGGGCCGGGGTGGAATACTGAAATTCGGGTCGGTCAACAGGGAATTGGACGCTTCGTAAAAGGTGAGTTCCAGGGGTTCTCCTTCGGGGAAAACCAGGAAGATTTCTGTCGGGTCGTTTCTGCTGATGTAATGGGTAAACAGACGACGACTATTCCTGTTCTTCAAATAATAGGGTGGGAGGGCAGCCCCATTGACCGCAGCCTGAAGCACAGGCGTTTCATTGGTAAAGACTTCCATCCGATTGACATCCCTTCCCGGGGTAACGGTCAGGAAGACTTGCCGCTTACCGGCGATCAAAGTATCTGTCTGAATACTGATTTGAGGGGCGACAAGGGATTTGAGCGGGGCGGTTTTGGTAAAAGTAAACCCGGTACTGTATTTACTGCTCAGGGTTTCGATATCATCCGAATTCGGGGCTGTGGGCTCCTCACCGAGATAGGCGCGGGTCCAGGAAGAGGGGGATTTTTCATAAGTAGCCCAAATGGCTGTATTGGAATCCAGGTTTTTAACGTACATCAGGCTCGTGGGCCTGGGTTGATCTGGTGAAAACCCACTTTTCAGATGAGCTCCCAGAAAAAGGCCCAGAAAAATGATCAGTCCGGCCAGGGCAAAACGCTTCTTTTTTGCGTAACTCCCGCACACCGGTAGTAGTAGGAAGAAGATCAATGTGGTCAACAGGCTACTTGCAATAAGCATTTTCAGGCCGAGGCCCACAGGAAACATTTTCACCAATGGCGTAAAGATCCATAGTGCGGGAACACAGAGCAAGACAAGGAGAAACGGGTTGGGTTGGTCCTGGGTAGTCAGCATCATCCAGCCCAGCAAAACCCCATAAACCGGTATCGTAAAAAAGGCGGCTCCCGGCAGGTAGTAACACAGTAAACCGCAGAGGATAAGCCATAAGAAAATCGGGCCGGCGAGCAACTCGCGCAACGGGGTTTCACGGAAATAGGAATAGACCCAGAAACAGATCGCCAACGCCAGGGTGGCCAATGCAGCGATATAGTAATACCCATTATAAGTAAAGCCGTGGAGCATATCGGAGTATTGGGGATAAAGGCCCTTGAGGGTCGGCCAGAAAATATACCCTATCCCCCCGTTAATTCCGAGGGTTATGAGCAAGGGAATCAAGCCTTTTCCAATGCCTTTAAACCTCAGGCGCTTATGCCTTAACCCATAACCGAGAACGAACAAAAACAACAGCGAAGCTATAACCAGCATGGGCCAGATCCATTCAAAGGGATAGGAAATAAGGCCAAAGAGCGGAAC
>NZ_JBAVZJ010000283.1:0-8376 GCF_049588695.1 Robiginitalea sp. | reverse complement strand
TATATGTCCTCCGGTTCCTCCTCCGGAAAGTAAAAACCTATAGTTGTCCACTTAATACCTCCAGAGGATTTTCCTCTTTGTTTTTATCTGTTATTTCTTCATCCATCCGTGGGTTCCGGCTCGCGCTCAAGACCACTCCGATCGCCATACAGGTCATCCAGATGGAGGTTCCCCCACTGCTGATCAGGGGCAGGGTCTGCCCGGTTACCGGAAAGAGTTCCACCGCCACAGCCATATTGATCAGGGCCTGAAATATGATCGGCAGGCCTACTCCCATCACTACCAGTTTTCCAAAGACCGAGGTGTTTGCATTGGCCACCACAACAATCCGGAAGAGCAGCAACAGGTAGAGGAACATCAACAAAAAACCTCCCAACAACCCGTATTCTTCTACAATGATGGCATATATAAAATCCGAGGAACTCTGCGGGAGAAAATTCTTCATCACGCTTTTACCGGCCCCGTTGCCCATCACACCCCCGCTGGCAATGGCAATTTTGGCCTTCTCGATCTGATAATCCCCTACCCCGTCTGTACCATCCCAGTAATGCTCCACCCGGCTCATCCAGGTATCCACACGGTTTGGAAATACATCCGGAATAGCTTTGGCAAGGAGTACAAAGAGGGCTAAGACGGCCAGGCCTGAAACCACAATCCCCATCAGGTATTTTAAAGGATACCCCCCAAGAAAACAAAGGGTGAGCACCATGACGAACAGGATAGCGGCGGTCGAAAAGTTCGCCGGCAGGATCAACAGCAGGATAATGCTTACCGGCAGCCAGAGCGGGATAATGCTTTCCTTGAATGAAATTCTCCGATCCCTGATTTTAGATAAATACCGGGCCACATAGATCATCAGGGCAACAGCAGCCAGGTTTGATGTCTGAAACGTAATTCCCACAACGGGCAAATGAATCCAACGGCTGGCGTTGGCACCTTCAATGGTGGTTCCCTGGGCCAGGGTGTAAATCAGCAAAAGAATGACCACAGGTAATGCGATAATCGACAGCCCTTTGAAATAATGGGTGGGAATCTTGTGCATCCCATAGATAATCCCAAAACCGAGAATCAACAACATCCCGTGTTTCAGCAAATGCCCTATAGTGGTCCCATTCCCGACCACATAGACCAAATTACTACTGGCGCTGTATACAGGCAGAAAGGAAAACAGGGCCAACAGCGCTACCACTGCCCATATGGCCTTATCCCCTTCCAGATTTTGTAAAAACGCCTTCATGTTTATAAAGATTGAACGGCTGATTTAAACTGATTCCCGCGGTCTTCATAGTTCTCAAAAAGATCGAAGCTCGCACAGGCCGGGGAAAGCAAAACGGTATCCCCCCTTTTGGCAATCTTATAGGCCACTTTTACAGCTTCAGACATCGCATAGGTCTCCACGACCAGATCCACGACGTTCCCAAAGGCTTCTACAATTGGCGTGTTGTCCATTCCCAGGCAGATAATCGCCTTGACTTTTTCCCGTACCAGGGGCAAAAGCGATCGATAATCATTCCCTTTATCGACACCACCGACGATCCATACCGTAGGGTTTTTCATGCTATCCAATGCGTAGTAGGTAGCATTTACGTTGGTGGCCTTAGAGTCGTTAATGTATTGTACGTGCTGAATCTTAAGGACTTTTTCGAGTCTGTGGGGCGCGCCCTGAAAAGTGGCCACACTCTGGCGAATCGTCTCTTTGCGAATACCCAGCAATTGTGCCACAGTAGCGGCGGCCATCGTGTTTTTAACATTGTGTTGCCCTTCAAGGGCGAGGGAATCCGTGTTCATTTTCAATACATTATTATTCGTTCGTATTTCAATTTGGTTCTCGTTGAGCATGCCGCCTTTTTCAAGGTGTTTTTCAAGTGTCTGCGGCCAGGTCTGTGGCCGCATAGTGTCGGGATCTATTTCACGAGCCAGCACCGGGTCATCGAGGTCATAAATAAAATGATCGGCCTCGGTCTGATTCTCAAAAACCCGGAGTTTAGACCGGATATACAATTCCATCTGATACCCATACCGATCCAGGTGATCCGGGGTGATATTGGTGATCATTGAAATATGCGGGTGAAAATCCCGTATCCCATCGAGTTGGAAGCTGCTGACCTCGAGCACATAATATTCCCGGGGCTCCCGGATGACCTTTAATGCAAAACTGTCCCCGATATTCCCCGCCAAACCCACATCCAACCCCCCCTCTTTCAAGAGGTGGTAAGTGAGCATGGCCGTGGTGGTCTTGCCGTTGCTTCCGGTGATTGCGATTAGCCGGGCCGAGGTAAACCAACTCCCGAATTCGATTTCTGAGATTACGGAAATCCCTGCCTCCTGCATCGCAACCACAACAGGAGCTGTATCCGGGATGCCCGGACTTTTTACGCACAGCCCTGCGGTTAGGAGCCTGGCCTGAGTATGTCCTCCTTCTTCCCACTCAATTTCATGCTGTAAAAGAACGTTCTTGTATTTCTCTCCAATCCGGCCGAAGTCTGAAACAAACACTTCGTACCCTTTCTCTTTTCCTAATATCGCGGCGCCTACTCCACTTTCCCCGGCCCCCAGTATTGCCAACCGCCCTTTGCCCATTACCGAATTTTCAGGGTCACGATGGTGATGATGGCCAGCAGGATCCCAACGATCCAGAACCGGGTAACAATCTTACTCTCGTGGTATCCCTTTTTCTGATAGTGGTGGTGCAGGGGCGACATGAGAAAAACACGTTTCCCCTCACCATATCTTTTTCGGGTGTACTTGAAGTAAGACACCTGTATCATCACGGAAAGGGATTCTGCGAAAAAAATCCCGCACAGGATGGGAATCAACAGCTCCTTGCGAACGATCAGGGCGATTACAGCAATGACGCCCCCAATGGTGAGGCTCCCCGTATCTCCCATAAAAACCTGGGCAGGGTAGGCGTTATACCACAGAAACCCAATCAGGGCACCCACAAATGCGGTAATAAAAACAACGAGCTCTCCAGCCCTGGGAATAAAAAAGATGTCCAGGTATTCCGAAAAGATGATGTTTCCAGACACCCAGGCGAATATTCCCAGGGTCAACACGATAATCGCAGAGGAACCTGCCGCGAGGCCGTCAATACCATCGGTGAGATTAGCCCCATTGGAGACTGCGGTGACGATGAAAATCACTATGGGAATAAATAAGAGCCAGGCGTACTGCTCAGCCCCATCCCCCATCCAGCTGATCCAATTGGCATAATCGAGCTGGTTGTTCTTAAAAAAGGGCAAATTGGTCACCAGGGACTTGACTTCACCCCCCTGTACCTGCTCCAACTGATACTCCGAGGTAATGACCGAATAGTTCTTTTCCCGAACGGTAACATCGGGATGAAAGTAGAGGGTAGCACCTACAATAAGCCCCAGGACAACCTGTCCGAGCACCTTAAACCTCCCTTTTAACCCTTCCTTATTCTTTTTAAAGATCTTAATGTAATCATCTATAAAACCGATAATCCCCATCCAGAGCATGGTTACAATGAGCAGGATGACGTAGATATTGTCTAGTCGGGCAAAGAGCAAGACCGGGATAAGTGTGGCAAATATGATGATGATCCCACCCATAGTTGGGGTACCCGCCTTTTCCTGCTGGCCTTCCAGGCCCAGATCGCGAACGGTTTCCCCGACTTGTTTTCGCTGCAACAGGCGGATAATCCGTTTGCCGTAAACTGTGGCCAGCACAAGGGACAAGAGTACCGACATCCCCGCCCTGAAGGTGAGGAATTGGAAAAGCGAAGCCCCGGGAAACTGGTACTCATTCTCCAAATACTCAAACAGGTAATACAACATCTGTCCTTTGCTTTTATTAGTACAGGCCTGAGCGCTTACGCATTGGCCTCTTGTTTTTCCAGTTCTTCCCTTGCAATCTGATAGTCGTCAAAATCGCGACGCACCCCTTTTATCTCCTGATAGGTTTCATGCCCTTTCCCGGCAATAAGAATGATATCCCCGGGGGCGGCAAGCTTACAGGCCGTGCGTATCGCCTGCCTGCGATCCTCGATCGAAATGATTTTTCGGCTGTTTTGGGCCTCTACCCCGGCTTCCATCTCACGAATGATTGTCCCGGGATCCTCAGATCTGGGGTTGTCTGAGGTCAAAATTGCCGTATCGCTCATCTGAGAAGCGATATGCCCCATAACCGGACGCTTAGACTTGTCACGATCACCACCACACCCCACTACGGTGATGACGTTTTCATTTCCAGTCCTCAACGTGTTGATTGTTGTCAACACATTTTTAATCGCGTCCGGCGTGTGGGCATAATCGACAATTGCCGTTACCTTATTTTTTGAAACAAAATGCTGAAAGCGCCCATCTACGTTTTGCAACTGGCTGATGCCCTGCAAAATCTCCATAGGCTCAAGCCCCAATAGGCTGGCTGTCGCGTAGATCGCCAGGATATTATAAGCGTTAAAGGCCCCGATAAGCTTTGTCCAAACCTCGTGTTCCCCGATTTTAAGTAGTTGGCCGTCCAACTGTTGTTCCAGGATTTGCGCCCTGAAATCCCCATAGGTTTTCAAGGCATATGTCAGTTTTTGTGCCCGGGTATTTTGAATCATCACCAGGCCGTTCTTATCATCTGCATTGGTGAGTGCAAAAGCCTGTTTGGACAGGCCGTCAAAGAGTTTTTTCTTGGTATCCCGATAGGCGGCGAAGGTTTTGTGATAGTCCAGGTGGTCGTGGGAGAGATTGGTAAATACAGCCCCTTCAAAATGCAGCCCCTCTGTCCTTCGCTGGGCAATTCCATGAGAGCTGACCTCCATAAAACAGAATTCCACACCCGCCTCATTCATGAGCGCCATATGCCCGTTGATCGTAAGCGCATCCGGGGTGGTCAGTCTTGTTTCGTATTCCACATCGTCGACCAATATCCGAATGGTACTTATCAGCCCAACCTTATACCCGGCAATTTTAAAGAGCTGGTATAAAAGGGAAGTAACAGTGGTTTTGCCATTGGTCCCGGTGACGCCAACCAACCTTAAATTCTTTGAAGGGTTGCCGTAAAAATTCGAGGCCATGATTGCCAGGGCCTGCTGACTGTCTGGCACCTCCACATAGGTCACGTCATCCATCAGGGTTTGCGGAATCTGCTCACAGATCACTGCCCGGGCGCCCATTCCTATCGCCTTATCCAAAAACTTGTGCCCGTCGACCGCAGTGCCATTTATGGCTACAAAAACGTCCCCTGACTCAATACGCCTGGAATCAAAACAGAGTTCCCGAACCCCGATAGCTGTGGATCCGCTGACCGCTTTAATAGATACTCCAAACAACAAGTCTTTGAGCTGCTTCATGAGAGTTCCAGAATAATTTTTGTGACTCCCTTCAGGTCTGTCCCCTTGGAAACCGACTGTTTTTTAACCTTGCCATTCCCGCGAATTTCTACCTCCAACCCGAGATTTTCCAGCAGGGATACGGCATCCATACCACTCATCCCCTCCAAATCAGGGACCTCCTCAAACTGTTGCTGCGCTAGGGTGTAATACCCGGAGTACTCCTGATCCAGACCGGAGGAGGCCACAGCCAGGTTTTTCAAACGGGTCTCCACAGGCTTGTTTGAAGTGATTTTGCTGGCGACGGAGTTAAAGACCGGCCCTGCTACATCCGCCCCGTAATATCCAACGCTCTTATCGGGTTCATGAATAACTACAATACAGGAATACTGAGGGTTGTCCGCCGGGAAATAACCCGCAAAAGTGGAAATATACCCAAGCTTATCCGGGTCCCTGGAGGCGTAATTTTTCTGTGCGGTACCTGTTTTACCTGCCAGGGATAAAAACGGAGATTCCAGGCCGTGTCCGGTCCCATCCGGACTGGCGACTACATTTCGCAATAACTGTTGAACTTTCTGAACGGTCTGTTGAGAGCAAATGGCAGGATTCAGGACCTCCTTATCAAAGTGGGCTACGGTCCGGTTCCATTCCCGTACTTCTTTTATGAGCCTGGGACGCACCAGTTCCCCGTCGTTGGCTATGGCGTTGTAAAACGCCAGGGTTTGCAAGGGCGTAAGGGACACTTCGTATCCATGAGACATCCAGGCAAGGGAAATACCCGACCATCCTTTTTCACCCGGACTCCTGATAACCGGCACACCTTCCCCTTTTATAGGCATCCCCAGTTCTTTGTCCAGCCCCATGGCGCGAAGACGATTGGTAAATTCTGAGGGGTCATCCTTATAATTTTCATGGATCATTTTGGCAAAGGCTGTATTGGAGGAAACCTCAAAAGCCTTTCCCACACTAATTTCCCCATAACCCCCTCTACGGGAATCCCGTACAACGCGATCGTAAATCCTCCATATTCCTTTTTCGGTATTGACCACCGTCCCGGTATCGAGCTTGCCATCTTCCATAGCCGCTACCAAAGACATCAGTTTAAATGTCGATCCGGGCTCGTGGGACTCACCAATGGCGTAATTCAATCGTTCGTAATACGTATCCTGTTCGGTGCGGCCCAGGTTACTGATCGCTTTAATCTCCCCGGTGGCCGTCTCCATAACAATCACACTTCCGTGTTCTGCCTTGTAATGCTCCAATTGTGCCAGAAGGGCGTGGTGCGCGATATCCTGTATGTTGATGTCGATCGTTGAGATCACATCATAGCCATCCTGAGGCTCAATGATGTTGTCCAGACCGATAGGCTTCCACTGTCCTTTGGCAATTTTCTGTTTTAACCGCTTACCCTCAATACCCCTGAGGTAGCGGCCGAAGGCACCTTCTAACCCTACCCGGGTGGCATATCCGTTTTCGTCAAATCGCTCGTAACCCACACTGCGTTCGGCGATTTTTCCCAGGGGATGTTCCCGTACGATTTTCTGTTCGGCAATGATACCTCCTTTGTAGGGGCCCAACTTGAAAAGGGGAAACTCCTTAATAGCTTTGTATTGTGTATAATCGAGGTTCCGGGCGATCAGGGCATAGCGATCTTTGGAAGCCCTGGCTTTTCTCAGGATGTTCTCGTAATGCGAAACCGGTTTCCCAAGCATTTCAGAAAGGGCTCTGGAAAGGGGACCCACCCCGGCTTCAAAATTGGCCGCAGATACCGTGACTGCGTCAAATCGGATGGTGTATCGGGATACTGAAGTGGCCAACAGGCTGCCGTCTTCCGAATATAAGTTGCCCCGGGTAGGTTCGATAGTGAACATCTTTTCTGTTCGTTGCATGGCCAGCTCCCGGTACTTATCACCGTCAGTGGTTTGAATATTGACCATTTTAAACATAACGGCCAGGGCGAAGAGGAACATCCCTCCGGCAACCAGATACAAGCGAATCAATATGTGTTTTGGGGCAAATGACACGGCTAGGGTTCAGTTTTTGCTACAATTATTTTTACAGGTGGTGATTCCGCGGGCAGGAGTCCTTTGGGAGAGACGTTTTCGCGAATGGTCGATTCCAGTTTAAGGCGTTGTACCCTCGAACGGACTTCTACAAATTCGCTCCGCAGTTCCCTTACTTCTTCATTTAAGGCAGCTATATCGTGTACCTTGCGGTCCGCTGAATGTGAACTGGCAATCATTACGGTCGCCAGGAGGGATATAAAAACGATAAAAAGCCAGTTTCTGGGAGCATCCCCACTTACGAGAAACCGTCCTTTAAGCAAGGCTACCAGGTTTTTTTTCATCGGTTATTTATTGGTTTTTATTGCTATTCGCTCTCCAACACGCAACCGGGCACTTCGTGCACGCGGGTTGGAACTGACTTCCTCTGCTGATGGTGTGCCGGGCTTGCCAACGGCCTTAAAAGGGGTCATGGGGTTCCCGTAAAAATCGGTAGACACGACACCTTCAAAATTTCCACTCCGGATAAACCGTTTCACCATACGATCCTCCAGGGAGTGATAGCTTATAAGGCTCAACCTGCCACCTATGCGAAGCAGTTCAACCGACTGCTGCAGCAACTCCTCCAGGGCAGTCAACTCCTGGTTGACCTCTATGCGGATCGCCTGATAGGCTTGTGCCAAACCCTTGTGTTCTTTCCCCCGCTGCAGGTAAGGCCGCAAAACATCGTTGAGCGCCCCTGTGGTTTGGATAGGCGAGTTGGCCCGGGCCGCCACAATGGCCCTTGCCATGGCTCCTGCCCGCTTCAATTCCCCGTAGCGAAACAACACTTCACGCAGACGGGCTTCGGGATAGGTGTTTACCAGATCCCTGGCAGACAACGCTTCTTTTTGATTCATCCGCATGTCCAGCTCAGCGTCGAAACGCGTTGAAAAACCGCGCTCCGCCTGATCGAACTGATGGGACGAAACCCCGAAATCCCCGAGGATACCATCAACTTTCAGAATGCCATAGAACTTCAAATACTGTCGTATAAACCTGAAATTGGCGCTGATTAATTCAAAGCGACTGTCATCAGGTCGGTTGGCC
>NZ_JBAVZJ010000282.1:0-2340 GCF_049588695.1 Robiginitalea sp. | reverse complement strand
ATACTGTCATTACCCGATTGGAAATTAGCAAGTTATACCGGGAACTCGACCGTATCGACCCCAAAGCTTTTGTCATTATGAACAGCATCAACGATACCCGTGGCGGAATGATTAAAAAGCAGGCTGTGTAAGGAAACAGGTCGTGGGCCTACTGAGTATAGATCAATAAGGAGAGGAATGACATTGATGGAAGACACAAAAAAACAAATCCCTACAAAAGCCCTCATTACTGACGCTCTCGAGGGTTCCATGAGCTATCAGGAGTACAAGCATTACGTCGGGAAACTGGTATCCGAGAAAATGACTTCAGGAGTAACCCAGTCCGCCGAAATGGTGCATTATACCCTATTAAACCATCAACGGATGCGGCGGTGGGACAAAAAGACAACCCTTGGTGAATCCGAGGCATTGCAGCTTAAAAAGCTCGACAAAGTGGGTATATGGCTGGTACTGACCGAGTCCTGGTGTGGGGATGCGGCCCCTGTATTACCGATCCTGCACGCCATCGCTCAGGCTACACCCATGCTGGACCTCAGGATAGCCCTGAGAGATGAAAATTTGGAACTGATGGACAGGTTCCTTACCGATAACGCCCGGTCTATTCCCAAACTCCTGGTCCTGGATCCCGATAATCAGATGGAGGTACAAGCTACCTGGGGTCCCCGGCCCGAAGTGGCGCGCAATATGGTATTGGACTATAAGGAAAAGCATGGAAAACTAGACGCTGAATTCCGGGAATCCCTTCAAAGATGGTACAATAAGGACAAGGGTAAAGGGATTACGACCGAAGTAATGGCCTTACTTGCTTTGAAATAAATAGGTGATCGTACCCTTTTGAACCCCTTTTTCTGAGTTGCTGAAGCGTGACTTTTTGGCGTACTCAATCCCTTTTTCCACCAAGCATCCGTTGGACGTAGTGGAACTCCCGGCATTATAAGTGGCATCCATGACGAAGCCCCGGTTATCCACCTCTATATTAATCACTACTTTCCCCCCTTCGGGACAAGTATAGATGGGCAGAGGAAGCTGGCGATGTGTTCGGTGGACCAGGGAATAACTAATCGAAGTGCGCTTCTCTGAGAGGAAGCTGGTATATTCTTTTTTTTCGGCTTCTTTTTCCCCGAGAAGTTCTTTTTTAGCCTCCCGGCGCCGGGCGAGTTCCTCCAGGGAATTCGAATACGCATCCGGATTCGTGGCATCCGCAGGCTCGGTGCCCTCGAGTTCGGCTCTTTCTGCCATAATCTCTTCAAGGGTTTTCAGGGGTTCGGGTTCCCCATACCGTGGTTTTGCAGTCTCATTCAAGGCCATATGCGTTTTTACAGGATCGGCTTCTGCCTTTTCCTGTTCTTCCATTTCCTGCAGCATGGCTTCCAGGTCTTCATCGGCCAGACTCATTTCCACAGCGTACTCTTCCTCAATCCGGGCACCGAGATGGATGTTGAACAAGGTCAGCACCACGATACTCAGTGAGAAGAACGTAATGAGAAATGCCAGTTGACTGCGTGTCAGATTCATAGAACTATAACCCCTTTTCCCCTGTTTTATTTTGTTCTTCAGGGTGGATGAACTGCTTTTTCAGATCAGAGCTCAAAGCCCGCTTCTGTAAAAAGAGCCCGAAATTCATTCGGACCTATTGCAGTATTTACGTTGTAGGAACCTATTTTGGTTCTTTTAAGTGCAGAGAGGTAGGCCCCCGACCCTAAAGATTTTCCAAAATCGAAAGCCAAAGACCGGATGTAAGTGCCTTTGCTACATGAAACAATAAAATCGACTTCGGGCAACGCGATACGCGTCAGTTCAAATCGGGTGATGACCACCTTCCGCAAGGGAATTTCTACTTCCTGTCCTTTCCGGGCATATTCATACAGGCGTTTTCCATCTTTTTTTACAGCTGAGAAAACAGGGGGTTGCTGGGTTATCTCCCCAAAAAACGAGTCGGTCTTTTGACGCAGTAGCTCTTCTGTAAGATGCTCCGTGGGATACGTAGCGTCTACCGGGGTTTCCATATCGTAAGAAGGGGTGGTGGCCCCGAGGTGGATGGTCCCGGTGTATTCCTTTGGCATCCCCTGCAGATCTGCAATCTTCTTAGTGCTCTTACCAGTGCAGATTAGGAGTAAACCTGTAGCCAGGGGATCCAGGGTGCCCGCATGGCCTACTTTGATTTTTTTAAGCGAAAATGCCTTCCTCAGGGTCCATTTTACTGCGTTGACAGCCTGGAACGAAGTCCAGCCATAGGGCTTGTCTATGGCCAGAATGCGACCTTCAAGAAAGGCTTCTTTGGTGAGTTCCAATGGAGTCTCATTTTTGACGGCTTAAAACCATAAGGCTGCCGCAATGGCT
>NZ_JBAVZJ010000281.1:0-4296 GCF_049588695.1 Robiginitalea sp. | reverse complement strand
TCTCAGTGGCGGATAACGACAACGATTCGGCAAATGAATACAACACTGGAATTGCTTTTGATGGAACGAACCTGACGGTTACCGACGGTGGTGGCGTACAGTCTGTGGATATTTCAGCGGTCAGTACGGACGACCAGGAGGGTACCGAAGTTAACCTGACCGTAGGACTGGATTCGGATGGTGACGGTGTCAATGAAACCACAGTGGAGGAATCCCTTAGTGCGATTACTCCAATTACTTCGGGGGCAGCGCGGATTTTTTACCCACCATCAATAGCCATAGATGCCTCGACCAATGG
This sequence comes from Robiginitalea sp., assembly GCF_049588695.1. Taxonomy (GTDB): domain Bacteria; phylum Bacteroidota; class Bacteroidia; order Flavobacteriales; family Flavobacteriaceae; genus Robiginitalea. The sequence goes on along the minus strand of NZ_JBAVZJ010000281.1, from coordinate 3,998 downwards.
AACGGGCTTTACAGTAGATCTGTATGCGCAATATATTGCCCAGTTTGGATCTCCGGCGGTGGCCAGTACTGGGGCTCCCGCAGCTGTTCCGACATATGCGGCCTCTGATCTGTACTATTACGTTACGCTTGCCGATCCAGCGGTCTTTGACAATATGAGCATCGATGCAAATGGAGTACTGACCTATGACATTATCGGGCAACCATCGGACTATAATTCGCTCATCAATGTCGTATTCGTAGTACGATAACCGGTCTACCTAGTTTTTGTTTTGAAAAACAACCTCCAACATATCACATCCAGAATCGGGTTACTCCTGTTGCTTTTATTCAGCTTTCAGGCACAGGCCCAGTTCCTCCTTCAAGCTCCTAATTCGGGGGATGAAGCGAATTTCAGGTGGTATGAAGCCTCCGATCCAGCATCTGTACTCGGAACGGATTTTTTCTATGAAGCCACACAACCGGGTATCTACTTTGCGACCTATGACGGAACGTTATGCGGGTCTAATGCCACCGATTATTTTATCCTGACAGATTGTAATAGTCCGGATAATCAGGTAATTCTGGATATTACGGCAAACGTAAACGGTTCGGCTACGGTTTCCTGGACCCCTGCCATAAGTGGAGATCAGCTTCAACCCCAGGTTATTGCAAGCCAGACTGTAGTGCGCTATACAGCGCGTATTTCCAAAGCGGGAAATACAACTGAATTACCCTCTTTTGTGGTCGTCTGTATGCAACAGGCAGCTGAATTATTTGATGATATTTTTACACTGAACGAGGATACTTCTGAGGTCCTCCCGATCTTTGACAACGATACGTACCTCCCTCAGGATGGTGCCCTGACCACAACGGATCCGTCCAATGGTACGATAATCATCGATGATAACGGTACACCAAATGATCCCACGGACGATGTACTCACCTATACTCCTGACCCCGATTTTAACGGGGCCGATAGTTTCGACTATACGGTTTGCAATACCTCCGGGGATTGCAGTACAGCGACTGTTACAATAACTGTACTCCCGATTGTCGATGCTATTGATGATGCGATTGCGACTTTGGAAGAACAACCCGTTATCATCGACATCCTTGCCAATGACAATGATATTCCGAATACAGGTACACTAACCCTGACTGATCCTTCCAATGGGACGGTGAGCATTGACGACAATGGCACCCCGGATGATCCTTCAGATGATACAGTGGTGTATACTCCTGAAGATGATTTTGTAGGAACGGATACCTTTACTTACACTCTTTGCGATGCCTCAGGCAATTGCAGTACAGCCACAGTCACTATCATTGTGAATATGGCAGATGTCGACATCGACAGTGATGATGACGGTATTGTCGATCGTTTTGAAGATCTCGATCTCGACGGGGATAACGATCCTTCCACAAACCCCGTAGATACTGACTCTGATGGAATTCCTGACTACCTCGATATCGATTCAGACAACGACGGTATTCCGGATAATGTAGAAGCTCAAACGACCGGGGGTTATCTGCCACCTCTCAATCAGGACCTGAACTCGAATGGCCTGGACGACGCCTATGAGAACGGTGGCTCAGTGGGATTGATTCCCCAGGATACCGATGGAGATGGTTTACCAGACTATGTGGATACGGATAGCGATGACGATGGCGTCCCGGATGCTATTGAAGGTCATGACTGGGATAGGGATGGTTTCCCCGACGTAGTGATACTGGGATCAGACCAGGACAACGATGGACTTGATGATGGCTATGAAGGTAATGAAACTGTAGACGTTGATGTCAATGATGAGATTGACAATCCAAACTCAGATTTACCAGATACCGACTCTGACGGAGAGGCCGATTACCGGGATATTGACGACGATGGTGACCGAATTCCAACAGCATCTGAAGATGCCAATGGGGATGGTATTTTCTCTAACGACGATTCGGATGGGGATGGCATTCCTGACTACCTGGATGCAAGTGCGGAAGGAGATGGTGTGGTAGTATATAATGCTGTTACACCCAATGGAGACGGGGCCTATGACGTCCTCACCATCGAGAATATTGAAAACTTCCCCAATAACAGCGTTCGTATTTACAACCGCTGGGGTGTTTTGGTCTTCAGCACCAGGGCATACAATACCCAGGGTAACACATTTGACGGGACTTCTGAAGGAAGGGCAACAGTGGCCCCTGATAACAAGTTACCGACGGGGACTTATTTCTATGTCCTCGAATACGAAACTCCTGAAGGGGTGATGCGACAACAATCCGGATATCTGTATTTAAATCGATAATTGAATGCTGCAGCTACTGAGCCGACATAATCATTTTTTTCGCAGGTTTTTCTGCCTGGCATTCCTTTCCCTATCCTTTTTGGAAGGGGTTTGGTCTCAACAAGATGCACAGTATACGCAGTATATGTATAACACCGTGAGCATAAACCCCGCCTATGCGGGGTCCCGGGGGCATTTAAGTATTGCGGCCTTGCACCGTTCCCAGTGGGTGGGCCTTGACGGTGCACCAAAGACACAAACCCTGAATCTTCATTCCCCGGTGGGATATAGAGGGGTTGGTCTCGGATTCTCAGTGGTCAATGACCAGATTGGACCTACTTCTGAAACCTACTTCGACGCCGATTTTTCATATACCCTGCAGCTCTCACGTGAAGCCCGTTTGAGCTTTGGCTTAAAGGCGAGTGCACATCTGCTGGATATTCGGTTTTCAGAACTCACGTTGGACCCAAACAACCCGGATTTCACCTTGCAACAGGATATTCAGAATCGGATTTCCCCGAATATAGGTGCGGGTGTTTACTATCATACGGAGCAATTTTACGCAGGTATCTCGGTACCCCGTTTTCTGGAAACCACTCATTTTGATGAATCCCAATTGTCAACGGCCAGGGAGCAAATGAACTTCTACTTTATCACGGGGTATGTATGGGATATTCATCCGCTCTGGAAATTCAAGCCTACGCTGCTTACGAAAATGACTGTAGGGGCTCCTTTGCAGGTAGACCTTTCAGCCAACTTTATGTATGACGAGCGTTTTATAATGGGACTGGCCTACCGATGGGATGCCGCGGTTAGCGCAATGGTCGGGTTTCATATTTCTCCCGCCTTTTTGATTGGTATGGCCTATGATCGCGAAGTAACCGAACTGGGAGGAACAGCCTTTAATGATGGATCCTTTGAAATTATTTTGAGATACGACTTCATCAGCCGCCGCGGACGCATAAAATCCCCTCGTTTTTTCTAAGAACTCCGACCAAACCTCATTGTTTCCTCAATTTTAAGGTATACCCGGGGCTGCTTCAAGGGGACAGCTCTATCAATACAGATCTTATACTTCAGGGTTTTTTATGAATGTATTAACCCAATTCTTCTGCAAAGGCCTTAATTTTGAAATGTGAAAGAAGAAGAAGTTATTCTCGTTACGCCTGAGGACACAGTCATTGGTACCATGCCAAAAATGGAGGCTCATGAAAAAGCAGTCCTGCACCGGGCGTTTTCTGTTTTTGTAATGAATGATAAGGGAGAGACGCTCCTCCAACAAAGGGCAGCACATAAATACCATTCCCCATTACTTTGGACGAATACCTGTTGCAGCCATCAGCGGATTGGGGAGTCTAATATAGCGGCTGGCCGCAGAAGGCTGGGTGAAGAAATGGGATTCGACACGGAGCTTAAGGAATTATTTTCTTTTATCTACAAAGCTCCTTTTGATAATGGCCTCACGGAGCATGAGCTGGACCATGTCTTACTTGGGGATTTTAATGGGGAACCAGAAATCAACCCCGAGGAGGTCGCGAGTTGGAAATGGATGGATTTGGACCTGATTGCAAAAGACCTGGAGGAACACCCGGAAATTTATACGGCCTGGTTCCGGATAATTTTCAATCGCTTTTTCGATCATATACGGCAGGATAAAGGATAATACATGAATGTAAAAGTAAGTAGAAAGGCACATTTTAATGCAGCGCACCGGCTGTACAGACCAGACTGGGAC
>NZ_JBAVZJ010000280.1:0-1810 GCF_049588695.1 Robiginitalea sp. | reverse complement strand
GGGTTAACTGTTCGTTTTTTGAGATTTCATAATAGATGTTTACTTGATTGATGATTGATGATTGATTTTCGATTGATGAATAAACTTCGGTTTTCATTATTAGTGCAAACTGATGATACGATGCATTTTCCAGTCCCCTTCCGTGTTTTTCCACACCGTAATAAACCGGCTGGGATTTGACTGGGCATCGGGTTCCTGATTGTTATAAAATTTATGGTAACCGATTTCTACGGCTCCAAACCCGGCGATATCGTGTACTTCCACACTTTCTTCGATCAATTCCCGGGTTACTTTCCCACAGATATTTGCTTCTATACTTTGGATGATCTCAGATTTGGAGGTATTCAGCCCGCCCTTGTCGTGGTAGAATTCCAGATCGTCACTCATCAAACTCGCCTGAGTGGCCATATCACAGGAGTTGTAGGCTTCGAAATAGGCGGTATCGAGCTGCATAATCGTGCGATAGAGTTCTGAATCCCTGGCCACCTGCCCCATAGCATTGTGACAGGCTATCAGGAATACACAAGAGATAATGGGTATGAATCCTGTTTTCATTTTATAAAGGGTATGGTCAATGGGTATTTAAAGTACTCCCCTTCGCTGGTGCGCAGGGTGGCCAATATGGTATAGATGATGTTCACGGCGTAGAGGGCGAGCTCCAGGATACCGGTAAGGCCCAGGGGCCACCAGAACCTCGGCGAATTCCAGAAAGTATCCATCATATTAAAACGAAAAGGCCCTCCGTGACGGCCGTGCGTCCATTCGAAAATCCCACCCTCGAAAATATCGGGCAGGAAACCCAGGAAAAAAGGAAATGAGATCATCCCAATCACAAGGGCGTAGAGCGCCATACTGATCTGAAAGTTTAAAGCCTGCTTGCCGTGGTAATCTACAAAGGCATACTGCTTGCGGTTGGGCAACCAGAAAATCAATGGAAAAAGGAATTGTCCGAGCGGAAAAAAGAAACGCCCCAGGGTAGCCCCATGTATGACTGCGGAGAGATTTCGCTCGTGTTTTGTTATAGTTTCTGCCATGACCTAGTTGTTTCTTATACAAATATATATCCAAAAGAAGGTATTATGCAAAACATAGTACTATAAATTAACATAATATTAACAATAATATGAGAGTATGATGCCCTACCTTTAAGGAGTAATCAGGCTGAGTTTTATGGACGGATTTACCCGGAAAGTCAACACCTATTTATTCTTTAAACTCCCGTCTGCATGGTGGTGTGGGGTGCGACTCAGGGAATTAACCGATCAATACGCGGTGACTGTTGTCCGGTACCGCTGGATCAACCAGAATCCTTTTCGTTCCATGTTTTGGGCCGTTCAGGGCATGGCTGCAGAATTGGCCACAGGGGCCCTGGTGAGCCGGGAAATTCGCAAATCCGGGAGGGGTATTTCGATGTTGGTCCTGAAAAACAAGGCGCATTTCACCAAAAAGGCAAGGGGACGAATCAGCTTCCGGTGTGAGGACGGGGTACGCCTGGGTGAAACCCTGGAAAAGGTGTTGGATTCAGATCAGGGAGAAACGATTTGGATGACCGCTATCGGTCGGGATGAGGGGGGAGATGTTGTAAGTGAGTTCCATTTCGAATGGACGCTGAAGGCCCGTAAGCAATAATTATGGATTATACGTGTAACACTTGATGAAAATGTATACCTGTTAAATGAAGATTATCCCTGGGAGTCCCGGGAGTTTATGTAAACCCCTGAAAGGGTCTTGCAGGGAAAACATGTAAATTTAGAACTGGGGCGGGGGAGAAATGCCCCCCCTTAACAAGCTTATAGCATCACTTATCGTT
>NZ_JBAVZJ010000279.1:0-4307 GCF_049588695.1 Robiginitalea sp. | reverse complement strand
CCTTCAGGGTAATGGACTGTTTTTTGGCGTATCCATTGCGAAGGTGGAAGCGGTGATAGCGTTCAAAAATCTGGTGGTCTGTATAGCAGCAAAGCCCAAGGGTATCCGATTCAAATCCCTGATAAAGTGGCTGGACAAGGGTGGTATAAGGTACATCCTGCCCTATTTCGTCAAAAATATCGTGGAATCGTTTCGCCTGTTGTTCACTGGCACAGAAAATAAAATTCCGCATTCCGGCCTGTTGGTTTTCCCTCAGGGCCTTGAGAAGAAGGTCGAATTGTTTGTTAAAGGCAGGTTGCGGACGCGTGGGGATCTCAATGACATCCAATGTTTCCCCCGCTGGAGGGGGAGGCGCCTCAAGGCTTACTTCACGGAATTTTCCCAGGGTCTGCTGAAACTCTTCCCCGGTGAGAAAAAGAGCCTCGGGACTGGCGTGCTTTACAGTTTCCGATAAATTTTTAAAGGCAGAGGTCGCTTTTTCGAATAACTGGTCCAGACGGCCCCGGCACAAAGCAGGGTTTTTCAGTACTACCACCGTATCCCGGGCGATGTACTCAAGAAAAGAAACCCTGGATTCGTGGACGAGTTTATCGGTAACATTAGGCATGACCGAAATCTTTCGGACCCGCTCCGTGGACAATTGGGATTCGACATCAAAGCTTCGAATGCTTTCAATCTCATCCCCAAAAAATTCCAGGCGATAGGGCTCATCATGGGAAAAGGAAAAAACATCCAGAATCCCTCCCCTTACGGAAAATTCTCCGGGTTCAGAGACGAAATCCGTACGTTTGAAATGGTATTCAAAGAGGGTTTCGTTGAGAAAGTCCAGGGAGAGCTTATCTCCTGTTGTTATTTTAAGGGTGTTTTTTTCGAGCTCTTTACGGGTAACCACCTTTTCAAAAATGGCATCCGGATATGTGACGATCAGGGCCGGTTTCCTGCGGGAATTGATACGGCTCAGGACCTCAGCCCGCAAAAGGATATTTGCGTTATCCGTAGCTTCAATATCGTAAGGGCGGCGGTAGCTCCCGGGATAAAAAAGTACAGTCTCCGTATCCAGTAGCTGCTCCAGGTCGTTCAAGTAATACGCCGCCTCCTCTTTGTCGTTCAGGACGAGTAAAAAAGGTTTTTCACAAGCCTTGAAACTCTCTGAAACCTGAAAAGAAAGGGCTGATCCTGTCAGGCCCTTTAAATGTATTCTGGCCTGGGGTTGGGTAAGGATTTCCACAAGTTTGCCGAAGGCCGGGTCTTTTGTGAATCGCTTGTTGATATATTCCAGGCTCAAAGAAGGAAATTTTGGCAAAAGTACGAGCCAAAACTGGGCCGAACAAGAGTTAGGCCTCAAATTGCAGAAATGAAAACAGGTGGTTATAACCCGGGCTGTGATTCGCCCGCAATTGCCCGTACAATGGGAATAATACTGTCCTCTGCCAGGCCATAAACGGCGTCTCCCGCCTCAATTTCCACAGTATGGCTGCCGGTGAAAGCGCCGAAAGCAGGCAGGATCAACTGCCGGTTCCTAAAATGAAAGCAGGGGACACGAAGGGATTGCCTTCCGGCACCTTTTAGGCGTACCGCGGGATGAATATGCCCGCAGATGTTATATCCTTCAAAAGTTTTCAGGGGATGATGCGAATAGGTGAAGGGCTCCGAAACGAGGAAAGGACAAACCCGGACCCCAATTTTTTCAAATGGCCGATGCCCGAGGATGTCGTGGTTTCCCTCCACCAGGAGGAGGTCGGCCGGGCATGTTTTGACCCAGGCAGCAAAAAAATCCCATTCCCGGTTCATGTGTGAATGGAAGAGATCTCCCAAAAACACAATGGATTGAGGCCGGAAGGTTTGGATCAGGCCATCCAGGCGTTTAAAATTTCTACCGCTGGCCTGTAGGGGTACGGCGGCTCCGTGTTTGCGAAAATGACTGATTTTCCCCAGATGTACATCACTGACCAGCAGTTGTCCCTTTTCTTCCCGATACAGGGCACCCCAGGAATGCAGGTGTACCATTTCTCCTCCAAATGCAACAGCTTGGGTCATTGCTTCAAAGGTATTAAAACCCCAGGGGGATAAAAAAGGACTTTCGGGAGGTTAACGTCTTAATTTTTCGGTCATCCGCCGGATGCGATCAGCCAGCTTTTCACTCGAGAGCTTTTCCCTCAGGCGGTCGGTGATGATTGGAAAGGAAAATGGTGTGGGCTTTTCACAGGATTTCCAGATGTGTTTTTGTGTCCCAATGCGCTCCAGGGCCAGGCGGAGTCGTCCTTCCTCCAACTGGTGTTCAAAGGTCTCCCGGAAAGCCTGTTGAAAAAGGAGGTTATCGGGTTCATAATCCCGGAAAACTTCAAACAATAATTGTGAATTGCTTTGCAGGTGTTTCATTTTGATGCCTTTTTTGGGATAGCCCGAAAAAACGAGGCCGCTGATTACTGCAATGTCCCTGAATTTTCGGCGGGCCATTTCTGTAGCGTTCAGGCTCTTCTGAAGGTCATCCATCAGGTATTTGGGGGAAAACAAGTCGTTGTCCAGGACCATTTGCATGTCTACCTCCCGGTCCGAAAGGAGTTCAAAGCCGTAATCGTTATAGGCCAGGGAAAAAGTTATGGGTGTCAGGAGGCTGATTCTGTAACTCAACAGACTGGCCATAGCCTCATGCACAAAGCGGCCTTCAAAAGGATAGAAAATATGGTGGTACCCGTCTGAGGTCTTAAAGGTTTCGATCAGAAATTCTTCGGGCCCCGGTACAATGCTTTCGAGCCGCTGCCGTTCAAAAAGCGGTTTCAGGCTTTGGATTTCTTCAGATTGTTCGGAATCAGGAAGGATGGCGGTATACAATTCCCGCCTGAGCAATTCAGACATTTGTGCGGAAAGGGTCAGGCGACCTCCCATCCAACTGGGTACACGTGTGGTTTTGGCACGGGATTTTCGCACGAGCACCTGCATTTCCCGAATCTGCAAGAACTCCAGGTTACGTCCCGCAAATGTAAACACATCTCCCTTATGCAATTGTGAGGCGAACCATTCTTCAACCGTGCCGATGTACCCTCCTTTCTGATATCTTACCGTAAGATCGGCATCCCCGACAATGGTCCCGATCTGAAAACGATGGCGCATGGCCACGCCCCGGTTTACGACCTTAAAACGGCCGTCTTCCAGAATTTCTACTTTTTTGTACTCATCGTAACTGTTGAGGCTCTGGCTGCCCAGCACGAGGAATTTCAGCAGCCATTGCCACTGCTCGCGCGTCAGTCCCTGATAGCAAAACGTGCCCTGGACCTCCTTAAAAATCATCTCCGGGTCAAAACCGTCTGAAACCGCCAGGGTGGTGAGGTATTGCACCAGGACGTCAAAACTGTTCAGGTACGGCATGCGATCTTCGATCCCTTCCCCCCTGACGGTTTTCTTAAGGGCAGCGGCTTCGACCAATTCAATGGCGTGGGTCGGCAGGAAGTAGATCAGGCTTTCTTCCCCGGGGCGGTGGCCACTCCGCCCGGCCCGCTGCAAAAACCGGGCAACACCCTTGGGGCCTCCGATCTGAATAACGGTTTCCACCGGGGCGAAATCGACCCCGAGGTCCAGGCTGGAAGTACAGACAACTGCCCGGAGACGGCTGTCGCGAATGGCTTGTTCCACCCAAATACGGGTATCTTTATTGATGCTTCCGTGGTGCATGGCAATTTCACCGGCCAGGTCCGGGAAACGCTCCAGGAGTTTCTGAAACCAGATTTCGCATTGGCTTCGCGTATTGGTGAAAATCAGCGTGGTTTGGCTGGCGCGTATAATTTCAATTACGGAATCCAGTAAGTGCAGTCCGAGGTGTCCGCGCCATGGAAAGGTTTCCATGGTTTTGGGGAGGATGCTGCGTACGGTGATGCGTTTTTTTAAATGGGCGCGGATCAGTACGGAATTTGACAGGGCATTGGAATCCGGCCCCAACAGCACTTCCCGTGCCTGTTCAAGGTTTCCAATGGTCGCTGAAATCCCCCAAATCCTCAAGGATGGAGAAACTGTTTTCAGGCGGGAGAGGGCGAGTTCCATCTGCACCCCCCTTTTGCTGCCCAGAAGTTCGTGCCATTCATCTACCACTATGGCAAAACACTTCCCGAAAGCCTTATCATACCCTTTGGAGGCCAAAAGTAATTGAAGGCTTTCGGGGGTAGTGATAAGCAGGTCGGGCATTTTTTTACGCTGCCGGGCCCTTTCGCTTTGGGAGGTATCGCCCGTGCGTATTCCCACGGTAAAGGGAATGTTGAGATCGTTGACGATTCGCTGAGCAGATTGGCGGATTTCACCGGAGAGCGCTCTGAGGG
>NZ_JBAVZJ010000278.1:0-1510 GCF_049588695.1 Robiginitalea sp. | reverse complement strand
CCGCTAAGGTAATCTGCAGTCAGGGTTTGGTGATCATATAATTGGTGGGGAGGTCCTTCAGAGATAATCTGCCCGCCGTGTTTCCCGGCCCGGGGTCCAATATCAATGACGTAATCGGAAGCTTCTATCATGTCCCGGTCGTGTTCCACCACAATTACTGAATTCCCCGCATCCCTGAGGGCTTTCAGGGAGTTTATCAATCGCGTGTTGTCCCTTTGATGCAATCCGATACTGGGTTCATCCAAAATATAGAGCACGCCAACAAGTTGGGAACCGATCTGGGTAGCGAGTCTGATACGCTGGGCTTCCCCTCCGGAGAGGGTTTTTGATCCGCGATTCAGAGAGAGATACTCCAAACCGACGTCCAGAAGGAAAGCAAGACGGGTTTTTATTTCTTTGACTACTTCGGCAGCTATTTTCTTTTGATCTCCATCGAGTTTGCCGGAAAGATGATCGAAAAACTCAGAAAGTTCGCCTATATCCATGGCGGCGAGGTCTGCAATATTATTACCCCCAATTTTGAAATATAAGGCCTCCTTTCGCAATCGGCTTCCCCCGCATGACGGACAGTTAATTTTGTCCATATACCCCTTGGCCCATCGCTTAATATGGACGGAGTTGCTATCCGTAAACTGACTCTTCAGAAAGGAGGCAATGCCTTCATAATCTATGCGATAGGCTCTGCGAACGCCCAAGGTCTTTGAGTCCACCTCAAAGGCCTCCTTCCCGCCATTGAGTATGACGTCCAGGGCTTCCGGGGGAATACGCTCGATGGGATCTTCCAGAAGAAAACCGTATTTGAGACCTATTGTTTCCAGCTGTTTAAACGCCCAGGATTTTTTGTATTCCCCCAGGGGAGCGATCCCTCCGGCCTTAATCGATACCGCAGGATCGGGAATAATCTTGCCGGGGTTGACTTCATAGATATGGCCCAGGCCATTACAGGTATCGCACATCCCCCTCGGGGAATTAAATGAAAAGGTATTGGGTTCCGGTACCGGATATGAAATTCCGGTTTCCGGACACATCAGATCTCTGGAGAAATACCTCGGGGTTTCCGTTTGTTCTTCAAGAATCATCAGGACGTCGTCCCCGGCGTACATGGCAGTTCGGATACTTTCGTCCAATCGCTTGAGGATTTCGGGAGTATTCGCGACCTGTAAGCGGTCTATCACGATTTCAATATCGTGGGTTTTATACCGGTCCACTTTCATTCCTTTTTCAAGATCGGCAATGGCCCCGTCTACCCGCACTTTAACATATCCCTGTTTCGCTATTTGTTCAAACAGTTCTCTGTAGTGCCCTTTCCGGGATCGGATCACCGGTGCGAGAATGCTGATCCGCTTTCCCTCGTAGTCCGAAACAATCAGATCGCGGATCTGTTCATCGGTATAGCTGACCATTTTTTTGCCAGTGTTGTAGCTGTAGGCATCTGAGGCCCTGGCAAAAAGCAGACGCAGGAAATCGTAAACCTCAGTAATAGTCCCAACCGTGGAACGCGGGGAGAGGG
>NZ_JBAVZJ010000277.1:0-5073 GCF_049588695.1 Robiginitalea sp. | reverse complement strand
GATCTTCCATATTCGTATCACTGCGCAGGAAAACCGGTTGTTGCCCCAAAGGTTTGCCGAGAATTCCGGTAAAGGAATTTTCCAAATCCTTTGTGAAATCTTCCAGGAGTGGCATATCGATAATCATCTTGCTCAATTTGGAGAACTGGTCGAGTTGATATTTTTCGATATCCCGGGCGGCCCGTCCCTCAGATTTCATTTTCCGGGCGGATGCATAGATATCCGTCAGGTACCCCCAATAGGTTTGGTCCTGTCCGGGAATATTCTGATCCAAATGGGCCCTGAAAATACCAAAGGGGATGACAAACCCGTCCACAACGTGGTCCGGGAAGTTCTTTTTGAGCTCCCCGAGGTTTGCCGCCTTAGGGCCACATACCACACCCGAAGAACCGGCTTCCACCTCTGTCAGGTTCAGGATAGTCGTTTGGTTGAGGCGGATTTTTTCCACCGGTACCTCAATCATTTCCTCACTTCGTACTTCTTCTTTAAAAAGCGCCTTCTCTGCCGCGCTCATATCTTTTTCGAGTTTCAGGATTACCGTTCCCTTATTGGATACGGCATAGAAAACCCGTTGACCATTATACTTCTTTAGTTCCTGAAGATTGCCATCCGATATGGAGGCATTGGGGATTCCAAGGTTCCTGGCGAGCAACTGCAAGTGGGAAACCAGATTCCCCTCGGCGATGTTGAGGATGCCGGCAACAGGATTCAGGTCGGAGGGAGGTCGCTGGAAGGCGTAGATTGAATTTGGGTCTACGTCCATATTACGTAAATCACCTTCAACAATCACCAGTTTTCCGTTGGCATATCCCGGATTGAGCCCATTGATCTGGCTTGCATTGGAGACATCCAGCACTTCATTTCGAAGATTCTCCTCACTGGTAATAAAGGATCCTACCCGCCCTAGTTTGTTTCCGAGATACAGGGCGATGGAACCGCGGATGCGATCGTCAAAAAAGCCGGTACTCATGGGTTCGAATCCCTCAAAGCGCGTGACATCTTCGTCGAAAACGGCCTTGTTGTAACTCGTACCCCAGTTCAGCTGGTTCCGTGCAGCGTTGGCCAGGGTATTCAACTCTTCCAGGGTCATGGTCCCGGAGTCTTCGAGGTTGAGATCACCCCGGATCTGATTCCATTCCCAGGTTTCCGTATATCCCGAGGCGGCGGAAGCCATACTTAAATGACAAACCTGTTCCAGTAGGGATTTAAGGTTACCTGCTTCATTCCCGGCCAATGTCCCGATCAGCAGGGATTCCAATCGAAGGGAGAGATCGAGCAGTGCCAATTTTCCGGCTGGGGACGGTTCTGATGCAATGTTTTCCCGTATTGTCCACATCGCTTCAGAGCTGTGTTTTATGCGTGGTTCAGCGCTTCCCAAACCCAATTTGTCGATTTGCGCAGACAGTTCCTTTTTCAAATCGCTGTTTGAAACTGCGGCAAGGCCGCTTTTCAGGTCTTCGATATTCACCGGAGCGAAGAAATCCTCCATCGTGCTGATTAATTCATCAAACTGCGAGTTGAGGGAAGCAGAGAGTTTACCAGCGTTTTTTTGCTGGAATTCTTTTACGGATTGAATATCGGATTGGGTGGGCTGCCCATGGATTTTAATCCTTAAATTCTGAAAAGCCGGATAGGCATCCGCGATTGCTTTGGATTGGCTCCGCATCAATTGGGCGACATTGTCATCCCCGGAATGAGGGATGTCCTTTACGGCCTGTCGAACCAGGTAGAAGTTGTCCCTGAGTACTTCTGGTTTTTCCAAAAGCCAGAGAAAGAAATTCTTTCCCCACTCGGATTCATCTTCGGCCTGCACATGTCCGCGGTAGAATTGTGCCTTGCGGTTAACCCATCCGTCATCTACGGACTTCAGGTACTTCTCGATCATATACTGCTTCAGACGGGAGTGGTCATTGGGGGCATCCCAAAAAGCTTCGAAATCTGTGGAAGCCAGGATTTGGCCCAGGAAAAGGTGGCTCTTCTCCCCGAGTGCCACTACCTCATCCGAGTACCGGGCGTGTTGCACCCCGCCGCTTTCGCAAGGCTCCTTGGGAGGGTTTAGGGTTCCGTCATTGCAAAACCACCTCAGGTCCTTGTAGGGTCCCCGATAGGCTGTTTTGTATTTTTCGATGAGGTTTGCAACGTAGTCGTTGTCTACCGGGTGCGTTTCACTCACCTGGGCAGGTAGTAGAAAGGGTAGTAGTAATAAGAGGAAGGAATACTTTTTCATATAAAAATTTTGGCTCTAAATTAAGACTTTTTTGGCACATGCAAGATATGCATATAGAGTTTCTTGCGAACTACAGAAACAGGGTTTTAACGTACTATATACCCTTACCTTAGCCTATTTCTATTGCGGGCAATTCCCTGTGATCTTTTTATCGTTTTGTATCTTTAAACCATGGATTTTAATGCCTTGCTCGAGTTTCTTACCGACCTGAATAGAAATAATAACCGGGAGTGGATGGATGAGCACCGTAAAGATTACAAAGCCCTTCGGAATGCCTTTATCCAATGGCTTGATGTTATGGATTCGAGACTCGGGGCTCTTGACCCTGAGTACTACCCGACCCCCGGAAAGAGGGGGATCAACAGGATCAACAACAACCTGCTTTTTCACCCGGATCGCCCGGTGTACAAAGATCATTTTGGTGCAGGCCTGGATAAGGCTCCCGGGAAGGGGGATTTTTACATTCAAATCGGTATCGAAGAGTCGCTGCTGGCCGGTGGGGTCTGGCGTCCGGCTTCGGGTGACTTATCCCGTATTCGCGAGGCGATCGATTACGACGGGGAAGTCCTTGAGGGAATCCTTCAAAAACCCTCTTTTAAAAACATGTTTGGGAACCTGTATGTGGATCGCCCCTTAAAACGAATGCCAAAGGGGTATTCCGCGGATCATCCCCAGGCAGATTTGCTCAAACATAAAACCTTCGCCGTGGTACGCCCCCTATCCAAAACCGAAGTGCTTTCCGGGGCCTTTGAAGATATTGTCTTAGAGACATACCTGGAGTTATTGCCCTTTCGAACCTATTTAAACCGGGCATTGTCCGTGTAAACCCTAAAAAAATATGGAACGCATTAAAAACCTGGTTCGGGAAACACTCTCAGAGGCCTGGTACACCTTATACCGCTATACCTATGAATACCTCCGGTCGGACGGATCATGGGATACACACCAGCGGGAAGCTTATGATCGCGGAAATGGGGCGGCTGCCCTGCTCTATGACCCCGTTCGCCAGAAGGTTGTTTTAACACGGCAGTTTCGATTACCTACGTATATAAACGGGAATGAAAATGGGTTTTTAACCGAAGTCTGCGCAGGCCTTTTGGATGGGGATGCCCCCGAAGCCTGCATGAAGCGTGAAATACTTGAGGAGACCGGCTACGCCGTGGCCTCGGTCAAAAAGGTCGTCGAGGTGTATACCTCCCCGGGAGCGGTCACTGAAAAACTATACCTCTATCAGGCACAGTACAATCCCGAAATGAAACGCGAAAGCGGGGGAGGGGTAGCTGCCGAATCCGAAGATATCCAGATATTGGAATGGTCCTATGCCGAGGTGTTGGAAGCGCTGGAAAAAGGTATAATAAGAGATGCCAAGACCCTTATACTACTCCAACACGCTGTGATTTTTGGTCCTTTAAAGGATTGTTTGCCCAATGGTAACGGATGTAACAGTTGCTCTTAAGGAGTGCTTTAAAAATGGCCCCGGTCTTTTGCAGAAATGCTACGTGAACCGTTGCTAATTTGCAGAACGCCTTGCCTGTAAGGCCCGAAAAAACTTTAATATCATAATTTCGGGTTTTTGAAAAGGCCCCCTAGTAATGTTCCCGAACCCAAACCAAAATGCGCTGCATCCTGCTTTTGATAAGGCTGGTTGGTTTCATGTAGTGATTGTTCATAAAACTGAAAACCACTGTTTTTCCGGATTTTGTTTTTAAATATCCACAGAGGTTGTGGTTGTTGCTCAGGCTTCCCGTTTTACCAAAAAGATAAGGCTCATCCGAATCCTTGTACCAGTCTTCCAGGGTGCCTTTTTGCCCCCCTTTGGCCATAAGGGCAAAAAGACGGTCTTCGGGAAGTTCCCGATAGAGTTCCAGTAGCAGGTAAACCAAGGATTCAGGACTGATGAGGTTATATCGCGAGAGCCCTGACCCGTCCACCCATCTCGGTGGGGAAGGCATGTCCCGCAGGTGGGTTTTCAGGATATAGTCGCGGGCCCTGTTAAAACTGAGGCTATCCGATAAGGTGGAGGAGACCATAAGCATCAATTGTTCGGCCAGGAAATTATCACTTACTGCCATCATTTCTTTGTACAGGGTGTCCGAAGCCATACCCCGCAACACTTCCCATGGGCCTTCAGGCAGGGCTTTTCCGCGAAAGAGTGGGCGACCTGTGGCTTCTTCCCATAGGGCTTTTGTAAGGGATGGATTTAAGGTGAAAGGGATTTCTGTAGTATCCCGGAAGGAGGGGTCATAGAAAAAGTGGTTGCGTTCAGGACTCCTGCGGTAGTTGACCTCTTTGTTAAATACACTATCCCTGAAAATTTCAGGGGAAACCTGTGGGCCGTCGGGTCCCCTCACCAAACGCACCACATTGCCATACAGGGGCAGGGAGTTACGCTCTACCTGATAGCCCTGGTCGAAGTCATCCCAGGCCCAGCCGGGACCCCAGGAGGGCTCCTCAAGAGTCCCCATGTGCAAAACAACATGTTCAGGGCCCTGGAGGAAATCAATAGCGGTGCGATCCTTCAGTACCGGATGCAATACGGAAGGGTCCCCAGTACCCAGCACGTGCACGGTGTCCCCCCTCATCTGGTACTTCAGGGAAGGAATCCTGTCGGGGAGTACCTTCAGGGCTGCATATAGCGTAAAAACTTTAGTCGTACTGGCAGGTGTAAAATAGCGCCCGGAATTCAGCGAGAGCAGTGTATCTCCGTTTTGGGCATCTACCATAAGCACACCTGTAAACTCGGGATAAGGCCCGGAATCGACTAGTTGCTTGTCCAGAAATCGCTGGACTTTCCGCTGGGAGGAACATCCTGTAAGCAGAAAGATCAAAAGCATTTGGCCGACAAA
>NZ_JBAVZJ010000276.1:0-1548 GCF_049588695.1 Robiginitalea sp. | reverse complement strand
GGCCTACACCCAGACCTACCAAAGGCAGCGCAATACTGCTCATGCTGACTTTAAATCCGAGCAGGGTGATCATCCAGGCCGTAATCGTCGTCCCGATATTGGCTCCCATAATCACACTCAATGACTCGGTCAGGGTCAGGAGAGACGCATTGGCAAAGCTCACTACCATAAGGGTGGTGGCCGAAGAAGACTGAATCACTGAGGTAATCAGAAAACCCGTTAGCACTCCCAGAAACCGATTGGAAGTCAGGCCGGCCAATATAGCCCGCATCCGATCCCCGGCGAGTTTGGTCAGGGCGTCACTCATGGCTTTCATCCCGAACAGGAAGAGCCCCAGCGCCCCAACCAACTGTAATATGTCTGTAAATGCGTAGGTCATTCCTTCAGCCGCGTACCGGTTTGTTGTTTATTTTATGTCAACTTAACGTTAGAATAATGTAAATTTATTAAACTCGTGGTAATTAATCTCTGAATTCAATCCCATGCGCATCCTCCTTTTCACGCTTTGTTTTCTCTCCAGCATTTTTATGGGTGCCAGCCAGGATTTATCCCCCCGGCAAATTCTGGACAAAAGCATTTCGCACCACGACCCCAATGGGGTATGGGGATCTTTTGAGGGTTCCTTCAATGTGCGAATGGAAACCCCTGACCGCCCTGACCGCCTGAGCGAGATAAGCATGGATCAGAACGAGGGGCGTTTCCGCCTGCATGTGCGGCAGGGGGAAGACCAAAAGACCTATGAACTGGCAGGCCCAAATTGCACCTTGCATTTAAATGGTACAGAAGATTTTTCTGAAGCCGATGCCAAAACGCATCGCCTGACCTGTGAAAGTGCCAAAATGTACCGGGATTATTACTCTTATCTCTACGGACTTCCGATGAAGCTCAGGGATCCCGGAACCCGAATCAGTCCGGAGGCAGAAAAACGGACTTTTCAGGGGAAGGAATATTGGGTTTTAGAAGTGAACTACGATCCTGACGTTGGCAAAGACCTCTGGTATTTCTATTTCGATCCGGAATCCTTTGCCATGGAAGCTTATCAGTTTTATCACGATAAAGCCAAAAATGACGGAGAATACATCATGCTTGAAGGGGAATTCTTATTAAATCAAATGCGTCTCCCGAAAACAAGGCACTGGTACACCAATCGCGAGGCCAAACACCTCGGAACTGACATCTTACAGGATTTTTAGTGCATTTCATCGATTAAACCCTATAAAATATACTGTTACAAAGGTTTTTAAATTAGCTTTAAATAAATGAATTAAGCTAAATGTCCACGGATTTTCTCGAAAAAACCTATTTGACCACGCACGAATTGGCGATAGGAACCTTTCGCTTTTATGAGCAGGTAGTTGTGGGTCAGGTCAGGGAAGGACTACAAATTTCCATGGACAATGTTCTACCTCTTTTGGCACTGAGCTGGGAGGCCTATCGAGACACTTCAGTGGTCTATATATCCGACCGGAAATACTCCTATTCTCTCGATCCAACGATGTATTATGAGGTGCAAAAACTCGCGCCCCACATCACCGGGTATGCCTGGGT
>NZ_JBAVZJ010000275.1:0-2907 GCF_049588695.1 Robiginitalea sp. | reverse complement strand
CCTTTGGAAAGCAAAATCCGGGAAGAAATACTCGAAAAAGCCTGGAACGAAAAAACCAAAGCCTTTACCCAGTCATATGGCAGTGCCGACCTGGATGCCTCAGTCTTACTAATGGAACCCTATGGGTTTATCGAAGCTCTTGATCCGCGGTACGTGAGCACCGTAAAGGCCATAGAGCGGGAATTGAGTCAGGACGGGCTGTTGTTCCGATATAAAAATGAAGATGATTTTGGGCTTCCAACATCATCCTTTACCATCTGTACATTCTGGTTTATCAACAGTTTGTTCCAGATCGGTGAGGTCGAGCGCTCCAGGGAGTGGTTTGATCGCGTATTGAGCTATAGCAATCACCTGGGGCTCTTTAGCGAGGACATCGATTTTAAGACCAAGCGATTGCTGGGGAATTTCCCGCAAGCTTATTCTCACCTGGCACTGATAGAATGTGCCCTGAATTTCTCACGCAAAGCCAGTGACCAGCAGGTCCTGATGAGTCTTCAGGACTAGTAATCTGTCTTAGGTCGTGTTAAGGGGTTTTTAGAAGCTCTGCCAGAATCATGGCCAGGTTCCATGCCGATTCATTGGCATCATCGATTCCGAAGGCAAAACTAGTACCATTTGGCAAGGCGCCCATATAAGATTGAAAGCCAAAGGTCTGCCCCGCATGACCCAGGGCGCTTCCAATATTCAAGACCCCAAGGCCGTAGGTGATACCACCACCCATTGGGTTGTAATGCGAGCTGCGCACTTGTTCCATCATCGCTTTCGATTTGTAGAAATCACCCCGGGCCCAGGACCGGATAAAGAGGTCCATATCATCGAGCGTGCTGACTATTTCACCGGCTGCACCGGCGAGCGTGGCAGGCATTTGACTCGGCTTCCCCTCATAATAACCGGGCGCACGGCCTGGTATGGAATCTATGGATGGAAAATAAGTGTTTTTAAGTCCGGCTTTTTGAAGGATATTCTGACGGATATATTCCTGGAAGGTCAGGGAGGTATACTGTTCTATGAGCATCCCCAGGAGGATGTAATTCGTATTGGTGTACTTGAATTGGGCACCGGGTTTGAATTGGGGCTCATGTAACCTTTTGGCCATCCGCACCAGCTGGGCAGGAGTGAACCTAAGGGTGGAATCTCCATGTATCCCGATCTCCATCAGGTCGTCATCGAGGAAATACTCAGGCAGGCCGGATGTATGGTTCAGCAGGTTCTTCAACCGGATTTCACCCAGGTAATCGGCACTGTCCGTGACCATAAGGCCTTCTAACAATTCGGGCCTGTTCAGGATATCCGAAAGTTTATCTTCCAGGCTTAATTTTTTCTGTTCTACGAGTTGGAGGATGGAGGTAGCGGTCAACATTTTACTGCAACTCCCAATTTCAAAAGGTTGGTTGAAATCGGTGATTACCTGGCCGCTCCGGCCATCATACCCCGTATAAAAAGAATCCCCGGTTGCCGGGGTCACCTTCAGAGTAATCCGGCACCGGCCTTTTTCAGCCAGGGACTTTACAATGACATCCAGTTTTTCTTTAGTAGAATCCCTGACGGTATTGGTTGGGGAAACAGGGGTATCTCTTGTGCGATCTAAAATCTCCGCGGAGGGGCTCACAGAATTCGGTTCCGATGCGACCAGGACGTCTTCGGGCGGATTGGTAAAAGATAGCACTGTAAAGCCTAGCAAAGCAATGCAAAATTTTAGGACATTTCGGTGATACATAACGGTGGTTGTTTTTTATAATTAAAGGAGTGTTAGCCGATCTTTTATTTTGAAGTCGGATAGTGTTTGAGTCTTGCAAATTCGTAGTCTTCCCGGGTTTTTAAGAGTTCAATGAGTTTCTTCAGTTCGCTCTCTTCCCAGTCCTCCCGGAACATTTCGTCGTGGCAAAGCAATATGAGGTGATCCCTGGTAAAGGTCCGGCCCCGATCCAGGTGATGTTCTATCTGATGGAAAACTTCTTCGGCGCTTCCAACGGGCTCAGCCGTTTTGGGGTCGTGAAACCACTCCATATCCCAGCCATAAATATCAAACCCGTTTTCCGCAAGGAGGTCCGCTGCTTCAGATCCGCTGGGTATATCGTCTTTTTTTTGAGGGCCAATTCGCCACATATTCCTTCCGGGCAGTCTAGCTACCCGATCCTCGGCACCGATAATCTCATGGCTTTTGAGGAAATCATCCAGGACACCCTCGGGGTTGAAGTAGAATTTGGAGTAATGATTTCTCGCGTGGGAATAGCTGTGGTTCCCCACCTCGATATGATCGTTTTCCTTGTAGAGTTCCAGGTAGTGGGGTTGGGCTTCGGCGTGCCGTCCGACCAGTAAAACTGTAATGGGTACTTTCTCAATCCTGATGGCATCGTCAATTTTTTCACTGCCCTCAAGCGGGCCATCATCAAAGGTCAGGTAAACGTATTTTGTCTTTTTCTCCCCGGAATCAGCCCCTTGTGCCTTAATAGCCTGCAGCCCTACGAGGAGAAAAAAAATGGAAAGTAGTGTACGGGTAATTGTATTGATCTGAGTCTTCATATTATGAAAAACTTTAAAGTAGCTATAACTGTCAAAAATAAATAATTAAATCTTTAAACTGTGTTTTTTGAACGAGATACAGGCTTTTCGGTTAAGGGAGACAATTATCCATTCGAAAGGCAAACTTTACCAAGAGCCTCAAGACAGGTCAAAAGTTCGGTTAAATGTTCCTTCCCGGTAAAGGGATTCATTAGGCTCGTACGCAGGTATAGTACTTCTTTCAGGCGGGTCTGGACGATGTAAAACCGACCTTCCTCCAGGGTCTTTTTCCGAATCTTCTCATTGATTTGATTCAGGTTTTGGGGGGGGATACCTTCCGGCACCCATCGGAAGCACAATATGTTGGAATGGGGCTCACAGGCCAGTTCCCAGTTGGGCCTTTTC
>NZ_JBAVZJ010000274.1:0-4068 GCF_049588695.1 Robiginitalea sp. | reverse complement strand
GATAGGCGGAGGCAAACCAGAGCCTCAGCGGAATACTCGCCAGAATTTTATCAGCAGGGATGTCCCTGAGTACATTAAAAGGAGCGACCAGATGTTCGAGGATCTCAAAAGCTGTAACCACAGTCGCCCCGGAATTTCGAATATGGTCCAACTCGAGATCGAGGTCTTCTCCCCCGGTATTCTGAACGGTATATCCTTCCCGGGTCATGATCTCGGAAAATGGATTGGGAACCCCTAAATCCAGAATTTGCTCATCGGTATTGACGTGTTTCTTCAGGAATTCCAGGGTAAGGCGATAGCGTTTCTCCGGGTAGTGAGCGTACATTTTTTAGCATTTAAAAAGGCCTGTTCTCACAGGCCTTTGATTCAGTGTTCGAGTTCCGCATAGGCCTCAATAGGCTCACAACTGCATATCAGATTTCGGTCACCGTAGGCGTCATCCACCCTCCGTACCGCAGGCCAGAACTTGTTCTCTCCCACATACGACAGCGGGAAGGCTGCCTGCTTTCTGCTGTAGGGGTATTCCCAGGTATCCGAAGTGACCATCTCCAGCGTATGGGGTGCATTTTTAAGGACCAGGTTAGGGGTGTTCTCTTCCGAGACTTCAATCTCCGCCCGAATAGATAACAGGGCATCGCAAAACCGATCCAATTCTTCCAGATTTTCACTTTCAGTGGGCTCAATCATCATTGTCCCGGCCACTGGAAAAGAAACCGTGGGCGCGTGAAACCCGTAATCGATGAGTCTTTTGGCGATATCGGTAACCTCAACCCCATGTTTTTTAAACGGACGACAATCGATGATCATCTCGTGTGCGGCGCGTCCCTTTTCACCGGTGTAGAGAATTGGGTAGGCACCCCTCAGTCGGCCTGCGATATAATTCGCATTGAGGATAGCCACACGGGTGGCATTTGTCAGTCCTTCAGCCCCGAGCATTCGGATATAACCGTAGGATATCAAACACACCAGGGCACTACCCCAGGGTGCTGCAGAGATCGCAGGGATGGCATTTGCCCCTCCTGTTTTAATCACCGGATTTCCGGGCAGGAATTCCACGAGCTGGGGGGCTACGCATATCGGACCCACACCGGGGCCTCCACCTCCATGGGGAATGGCGAAAGTCTTGTGCAGATTGAGATGGCAAACATCCGCCCCTATAATTGCCGGATTTGTGAGCCCTACCTGGGCATTCATATTGGCCCCGTCCATATAGACTTGTCCCCCGTGTTTGTGAATCAGGCCGGTAATCTGCCGGATAGCTGATTCAAAAACTCCGTGAGTGGACGGATACGTTACCATCAAAGCAGCGAGGTTTGAACTGTGCAGTTCTGCTTTTTCCTTAAGGTCTGCCAGGTCGATGTTTCCTTTTTCGTCCGTTTTGGTCACCACCACTTTCATTCCTGCCATGACCGCCGATGCCGGATTCGTACCGTGGGCAGAAGCTGGAATAATACAGATGTTCCGGTGGCCTTCCCCCCGGGCCTCGTGATAGGCGCGGATGAGCATTAAACCTGAATACTCTCCCTGTGCGCCAGAATTGGGTTGGAGGGAAGTTGCCGCAAACCCGGTAATTTCTGTGAGATAATCTTCGAGGGCGCTTAGCATTTTGTGGTAACCTCCGGCCTGCTCCACGGGGACAAACGGGTGAATGTTACTCCACTCCGCCATACTGAGCGGCAGCATTTCAGAAGCCGCATTTAACTTCATGGTACAGGAACCCAGGGAAATCATTGAATGGTTAAGCGCGAGGTCCTTGCGCTCGAGTTTCTTCAGGTACCGCATCAATTCTGTTTCGGAATGGTAGCGGTTAAAAACCTGCTGCTCCATAAATCCGGTACTTCGTTTAAGTTCCTCCGGCAGGGCAGATTTTCTACTCCATTGGGTAAGGGAAGTACCTTTTTTGTCCAATGCGCTTTCAAAGACCTTCAGGATGTCCGATACATCCGCCAGGCTAGTGGTTTCGTTCAGGGAAATCAGGATTTCATCATCGCCCTTGTAAAAGAAATTAATCTCTGCCTGCTCTGCCAGGGAACGCACCTTAGCGGAAGGAAATTCAAGGCTGAGGGTGTCGAAATAAAATTCGTGTCTGAGGGAAATTCCAAGGGCTTCCAGGCCTTCAGCAAGCGTGGTTGTCGCCGAATGGATACGATTGGCAATTTGCTTCAGTCCTTCAGGCCCGTGATAGACCCCATAGGCCCCTGCCATTACAGCCAGTAAAACCTGGGCCGTGCAAATATTGGAGGTCGCTTTGTCCCTTTTAATATGTTGTTCCCGGGTTTGGAGTGCCATGCGCATAGCGGGCTTTCCATCCACGTCTTTACTCATACCGATAATCCTTCCTGGGATGTGTCGTTTATAATCCTCCCGTGTGGCAAAAAATGCTGCATGTGGTCCGCCGTAGCCCAGCGGAATCCCAAAGCGTTGGGTGGTACCTACCACAACATCTGCCCCGATTTCTCCGGGAGGCACGAGCAGGCATAAACTTAAAAGATCGGCCGCCACGGCCACCTTTAAGTCGAGACTATGTGCTTTTTCAATAAATGCCCGGTGGTTGACAATGGCTCCATCCGCCCCGGGATACTGTAGCAGGGCCCCAAAATAGGATTCGTCCAGTTGTGCGCTGTCCGGGGTGCCCGTTACCAGTTCAATATTCAGGGGGGTTGAACGCGTTTGCAACAGGGCCAGGTTTTGAGGTAAAACGCTTTGGTCTACAAAAAACTTAAGGCATTCCCTTTTTTTCTGGTCCCGGCTCCTGAGGTCGAACAACATGGTCATAGCTTCTGCCGCAGCCGTACTCTCATCCAGGAGGGAAGCGTTGGCCAGGTCCATACCCGTCAGGTCGCTTACCATGGTTTGGAAGTTGATCAGGGCTTCGAGCCTTCCCTGGGCTATTTCGGCCTGGTAAGGGGTGTAGGCTGTATACCAACCCGGATTTTCAAGGATATTCCTTTTGATCACCGAAGGGGTGATGCACGGATGGTACCCCAGTCCGATATAGGTTTTGTAAATTTTGTTTTCAGCTGCCATCCCCCTGATGTGCTCCAGAAACTCAAATTCGCTCATAGGCGGATCCAGGTCCATGGGAGCATTCAGGCGAATGTCATCCGGTACGGTTTCGTTTATTAGGGTATCCAGACTGTCCACACCTATGGTGTCCAGCATAAGGGGAAGATCCCGCGTTCGAATACCCAGGTGTCGTGAGGCAAACTGATCTGTTTTCATAGCCGTGTGCGTTGCGCTTTTTAAAGTGACAAAATTAACTATTATTCTCGGATTCCTTTCCTTTTTTCCAGGGGCCAAACTCCTAAACTTTTTAACGATTCCAAGGGCTTATTAACACTTTGGCTACCTTTGCCAGGTGCAGCTGTTCCGGATGGTTTTTCAGTGGTATATCAGGGGGAGTATACATGTCTCCCTTTGCCTTCTGGCCCTCGTTGGTTTTAGTAGTGCCATTTTTGATGCCGAGGTGCCGGTGGTGTATTACCTCGCTTTGTTTTTTGGAAGTGTCGCGGGCTATAATGCCATTAAATACGGTCCGGAATCGGGAAGGTACTGGCACCTGGTTGGCGGGGAGCGCCGATTTGTAATCGTCCTGAGCGCATTGAGCTTTGGGGTGGGCATCTATTACCTGATGCAACTTCCGCCGGGGGTTTGGTTGCTTTTTATCCTGGCCGGGCTTATAACAGCACTTTACGCGGTACCCTTGATACCCGGCGGGGTAAACCTGAGGAGTTATGGCGTTCTCAAGGTGTTGCTGGTTGCCCTTGTCTGGACCATACTCAGTGTATGGTCGCCCCTTTGGGGCTTGAACCAGGTCGCAAATTGGGATGTGGGGGTCGAAAGTTTCCAGCGGATACTCTGGGTATTTCTTTTAATGCTCCCTTTTGAAATCAGGGACTTGAAAACTGATCCGCCCCAAATGAAATCTATACCGCAGCGGTTTGGTTTGCGGGCCACCCGAAGTATCGCCTGGGGGATAGCCGTTTTATTTGCACTTGCCACGGGCATGAAAGATACCATGGCCGCGGGAGAGTACGAGGTAAAGACGGTGGTGGCTCTTTTGATGGG
>NZ_JBAVZJ010000273.1:0-3011 GCF_049588695.1 Robiginitalea sp. | reverse complement strand
GGATTATATCGAAATCCTTAAAAAACTCAACGACTATTGGGAAATCGACGGCCTCCGCGCCCTGTCTGATGATGCGGAAAAGGCCCGGGAATACCTGATGAAACTTCCCGCCCGACTAGAGCGTATTGCAGAACGCATGTCCTACCCTGAAGATTCCTACCGGTTCTCCTGGGTAACGGCTAACGGAATGCTATAGCGCTGGAAGAAAGCGGGGTTCGAGCCCCGGCTATCCGATTTCTACATCTGTGGTATTGTCATCCGGAATACGGTCGATAAGCTTGTTATACGGGTCGATACCTGCTTTTTCAGGGATACCTTTTACCTGGATCGTAATCGTGGATTCACCCGGTTTAACCTTGTGCTTTTTCAGATATAAGGGATTCACCCGGGTACGCCCGCTTTCATCCTGATCTTCCGCGGCAAAAACACCGATATCGATATAATCGCCCTCGTAGGAGGCGTCCGATTCTTTTCCGGTTTCATCCGCATAGAGCTTTTGGGAACGGACCTTCAGGGTGATTTCATATTCATCCTCCCCGAGCTTTTTAACCTCAGTAGCTTCGGCCCGATTGTCATACAGGGTAATGCGGTTCCAGGTGTCCTCCAGGTAGTATTGCAGGCTGTCCGGCGTAGCTTCCTTTAAATGGCGATACAGGTCTGTGCTTCCCGGGAAAGGGGGCTCGAGTTTCAGCCCGAATTCGGCATTGAATTTATAGAGGGCCGAGTCCATGGCCTGCTCCCCGATCAGGTCCCGAAGGCCATACAGGATCAGGCTGCCTTTGTTGTACCACTGGTAAGGACGGTTACAATTTACAAACACGTTTTCCTTTTTGCTTTCATTGGACCTTCCCCTGAGGTAGTCATCGAGCTCGTCCTTTAAAAACCGTTTCATATTATCTTTCCCGTACCTCCTTTCGGATAGGATCAGGGCCGAGAATTCGGCAAGGGCTTCGGACGTGAGGTTGGATCCCCGCGTATAGTTCGGGGTAATTTGGTGTCCCCACCACTGGTGGGCGAGTTCGTGGGCGGTTACGTAATAGACATAATCAAAGTCGTTAACATCCGAAAAATCTGCCACCCAACCGAAACTCTCCGAAAACGGAACCGTATTGGGAAAGGATTGGGCGAACCCCGCATAGCGCGGGAATTCCAAGAGGCGCATTTGGCGGAACTGAAAATTGCCATAGGTTTCGGAAAAATACGTCAGCCCATCTTTATACGACTGCAGGAAGCGATCCAGGTTGTATTTGTGCGCAGGGTGGTGAAAAATCTCAATATCCACCTTCTGCCCATCCGGAAGAGTCGCTTCATCCCGCAGGACGTCGTATTCGGCAGATACAAAGGTGAAAAAGCACTGGATGGGGGTGTCCTGCACGTAGTGAAAATACCTGCGGTCGTCCTCTACCCATTCCCTTTGTAAATATCCCGGAGCTACTGCGATTTGAGAAGGCACCGTACTTACGACCGCCTCAAACTGAATAAAATCGGCATCGTCAGCAAAGAGGAGCGTACTTGTTCCTTTGGGATCATTATGAGGGGGGAGGTCCTCCGGTTTTTCAGGCAGGCCGTACTTCCGACGGTCTTCATCAGAGGATATTTCTCCCTGGGCGTTATACCCAATCTCAGGGATACCCCCGCTGAAGAAAGATCCGTTGTAGACCAGCTCCCGCTCATAGCCGGAGTTTGGGAACCCGGTATTAACCACCTTACTCACGATGGTCATCTGCAGGGTATCCCCGGGCATCATGGTATTGGGCAGTGGGGTGATCTTATACCATTCGCGCTTCGGATTCTTCCCAAAAATTTGAAATTTCGGGGCTTTGAATTTTAATGGAAACCGGTGTTTCAGCGTATCCCCATCCAGGATTACGGCAAAATCCGAAAGGGCCGTGGAATTAAAGTGGATGGAGTCTATAGGCGAATTGGTTTTGTTGACCAGCTCTACTTCTGCTGAAAAATAGGCATCCCGTTCCATGGGATACAGGTCGGCCTGGATATTCACTTTGGTGTACTTGGGTTGGGGGATGTCCTCGTACTTCTTTAATTGTTGTTCATAGACAACCTGCCGCATATCATTTTCATCAGGGGTGAGGTAGTTCTTTTTATAGACCACATTCTGATAAATATAAGCTCCCGAACCCAGGGCTACGGCTAAAAAGAACAGGGCAATTTTTTGGGAAGTCCCAAAGAATCGGTCTTTAGCCATTTTCCACCGGCTCTTCCAGGAACTTTCGCTTCCCCGGCTGAAAAAGACACTAAAGAACAGCACCAGGAATATCCCCCATGCCGTCCAATAGAGGTTAAACCAGAAAAGGGGCTTTCCAAAATGGCCCAGACCGTTCATATCGCTCCAGGTATATCCTGGTTTATAGCTAAAAAAGAACAGGTTGAAATTGTAATCTGCAAAGTTTCTCAGGATCAGGATAACCAACCAGATGCCTATGGCGGCAGCGTGGCCTGCAAATTTGTTGTTTACTACCAGGTGCACGGCAAAAACCAGCAACGTCATCTGCAGGTAATCCGGGAAGGAGATCAGGAAGCTGTCAATAAAATAGACACTAAAATCATAGTCAAAATATCCCTTCAGGGTCTGGATGAGGACCCCAACAATGATAGGCAGGATCGTGAGGACCAGGCAGATGACCGCCATCCCTATAAACTTGGAGGCGATAATCACCCAGTCGCGTACGGGAAAGGTGTCATTAATCACGGAATAGCCGGTAGACTTATCCCGGTGCAGGCTCTCTCCGGTGAAGAAGACGATGATGATAAAGACAAACAAATTGTAGTCAAAGGTCTTGTACTCCATCAAAAAGGAGGTAGAGGGAAAATTCGGAACACTGTAGAGCGTAAAGCCAATCCAGAAGTCCAGGATCAGGAAGATCAGCCCACCCAGCAGGATCGATCGGAAATACACGTCTTTCACCACGTTTTTCACCTCGATTTTAGCCAGTGTTTTCAGACTTGCCCACTGATACCCTTTGGAAAAATCGGCTACAGGAGCTACAGGT
>NZ_JBAVZJ010000272.1:0-4736 GCF_049588695.1 Robiginitalea sp. | reverse complement strand
GGCCTGATGACTGTAGTCAACAATTGCACGAATTGCCACTCGGCCAAGCTGGTGACCCAAAACCGCATGGATTCCGAAGGATGGCGGAAGACAATCAAATGGATGCAGGAAACCCAGAACCTCTGGGATTTAGGGAAAAATGAGGATATCATCGTAGACTATCTGGCGACCTATTACGCCCCTGGTAAAAAAGGGCGTCGTCAGAACCTCGCTAATATTGAGTGGTATGTTCTGGAGGATTAGCTTATTGGTTGCATTGATTATTGTCGGTGCCTGCCGCGGACGGGAAGAAGCTGCCCCACCGGCCTCAATACAGGTTGCGGAAAAGGCAGGCTACGCACATCCCGGGGCCATCATCGAAGCTGGGGAACTGCTCGCCAAATGGGAGTCTGAGCATATCCGGGTTATCGATTTTCGGGAGCGGGCGGCTTTTGAACAGGAACATATTCCGAATGCCCAACCCATGTGGCGAAGTGATATTGAAGACAAGGAGCACCATGTCCCCGGAATGATGGCCTCAAAACCGGAAATGGAAAAGTTGCTCTCCGATCTTGGCCTTTCCGCTTCAGACACCCTTATCCTTTATGACGATCAGGCAGGGGTAAATGCTGCCCGGCTCTGGTGGGTGCTTCGAACGTATGGCTTTAACCAGGTCCGGTTACTCAATGGAGGCGTGCAAGGCTGGAAGGCTGCCCGGGGACCTCTGGGTTCTGAATGGAAAACCCTTCCCCCCAACCGCTTTGAATTCCCCCAGGAAGAAGCCCTGCATTTAAGGATTGACAAGGATGAGCTGGCTTCCCTTATGACAGGCGAAGACTGGACACTTATAGACGCCCGAACCGCTGAGGAACACTCCGGGAAACGAATGAAAAAAGGCTCCCAAAATGCCGGCCGCATCCCGGGCAGTGTCCATATTGACTGGGCGGATGCAGTGGACTACCATGGGAGCAAAAAATTCCTCACCCCGGAGAAATTACAAGCGGCATACCGGGAGCTTCCCGAGGATAAGGACGCACCTGTAGTGGTGTATTGCCACTCAGGAGTGCGCTCGGCCCATACAAGTTTTGTTTTGACGCAACTATTAGGATATAACCGGGTCTATAATTACGATGGATCCTGGTTGGAATGGAGCTCCCTGGAAGGGGCTCCGATAGATAAAGACAGTACCACTTTAATTTTACAGTAGCTATGGAAAAATATTTTGACGCTTTTGGAAACGCTTTTATGGGCACAGTGCAATGGACCTGGAAATCCATTTTGTTTGAGGTGCCCTGGTATACGAATTACTTCTGGGGACTCATTGTGATCTCCCTGGTGGTCTGGATGCTGGAAATCGCCTTTCCGTGGCGGAAGGATCAGTCCATCTTCAGAAAAGACTTTTGGCTGGATGCCTTTTACATGTTTTTCAACTTCTTCATTTTCGCCATTGTAATCAGTGGGGTGTATAAAATGCTGGGGGTCCTTTTTTCCGACTTCGGGATTACCGCAAAAAGCCTTGCCCTTGTAGACATTAGTGCCTGGCCTATGTGGCTGCAACTCCTGGTATTTTTTATCGTCCTGGATTTTGTGCAGTGGTTTACGCATATCCTGCTCCACAAATACCGGGTACTCTGGAATTTTCACAAGGTCCATCACAGTGTTAAGGAAATGGGATTTGCCGCTCATTTGCGCTACCACTGGATGGAAAACGTCCTCTACAAACCGCTAAAGGTTTTTGGGGTGATGATTCTCGGGGGGTTTGAACCCGAACAGGCCTATATCGTGCATTTTACCGCCATTGCAATCGGCCATTTGAACCATGCGAATATCAAACTGACATGGGGACCCCTGAAATACGTCTTCAACAACCCGGTCATGCACCTTTACCACCACGCCTATGTTTTACCGGAGGGCTCTTTCGGTGTGAACTTCGGAATCAGCCTGAGCCTGTGGGATTATATATTTAAAACAAATTACGTGCCTGAGGACAGTGGCACCATCGAACTGGGTTTCCCCGGGGATGCAGACTTTCCAAAAGACTTTGTGCACCAGAACCTCTACGGGTTCTCAAAACCGCATAAAAAGGGGTGACTTAACCCTGTTTTGAGGCGTCGAGGATAAAATCAATAGCCATTTGGGCATGCAGGTCTGTCGTGGGAAGGGTGGGAATGTCCGCATCACTGGCATCCAGCAATAAGGGCAATTCCGTGCAGCCGAGAATTACACCGTCGGCACCACGGGCTTTGAGCAGTTCGATCTGAGATTTAAAAAACTGTCGGGCC
The DNA here is from genome assembly GCF_049588695.1 of Robiginitalea sp. GTDB lineage: Bacteria > Bacteroidota > Bacteroidia > Flavobacteriales > Flavobacteriaceae > Robiginitalea. The sequence continues at coordinate 2,475 of NZ_JBAVZJ010000272.1, read as the reverse complement.
TTGTCCGTAAACTTCCCCCGGGTAAGTTCTTCCGAGACATAGGTATGGGCCTGAGCAATGCAATGCGATTCAGGAATCAGGGTTTCAATCCCGTATTTATCTTTGAGCACTTCGGGGATAAAGGAACCTGTCATTGTGGGCCGATTGCCTAGAAGGGCCAGCTTTTTCAATCCGAGCCTTTGTGCTTCCATCCCGATGGCATCGGCAATATGCAGGATGGGGACCCCGATTTTGGGTTGTACAAAATCGTAGACCATATGCGGGGTGTTCGCACAAATCAGTATGGCTTCTGCCCCGGCCAACATCAACTTACGGGAAACCTCGAGGTACTTTGCATTGATTTTATCGCGGTCCTGCTCCCGCATAATTTCAATGTTGATACTGTATATGATGAGTTCCGGATTCCCCTGTGTACCGATAACTGCCCCTACCCCTTCATTGATCATTTTGTAATAGGCCATCGTGGAATGCCAGGAGGTACCGCCAATTAATCCAAGTGTTTTCATCTGTTTAATTCTTTGAGATTTGTGTAATCCTTTAACGCTCTGTGCCTACTCCCCCTTAAAGGAGACTTTCCAAAGCCCGCGGAACTGGTTGTTGCCATAGCCTGTGGCCTGATCCTGCGGATAGAGTTCTGCGATAGCGCCAAGCACCCGGGGTTGAATATCATCTTCCGGGCTCCCATGGCATTTCAGGCACATGTTATTGGTAAGGATGGGATAGTAGAAATTCGTGTCGTCTCCCTGTCTGACTACAAGGGCTTCCGGAGGCTGCCCTGTTCCCAATTCCGATTTAATCTTGGAAATAAACTTCATTTCTTCAGCGTTGGCTGCATTTACAGGGTTTCTGGGTTTATCCGTTATCCTGCTGATTTCTACCCCAAACTTGCCCGAAAGGCTGTCCGTGATGGGGAGCGCCTCTACCTTACAAAAGCCAATGGCTTCCTGTATGCCCCCTTCCTGTATTTTACTTTGAAGGGCCTTCCCGAGGGCCGCCTGGGTGGCCATGGCGTACTCCATCCCTTTATCCTGATAGGGTATCTCCGACTTCACAACTTTGTCAGGATCTGTGGCCGAAACCCCCGTCTCAGTAGCAGCAGGTTTGGCGTTCGGAGAATCTTTACAGCCGGTCAGGGCCATAAGCAGGAATATAAAAATAATGGAATACTTCATCGGAATCAGGTATCTGTTACACGGGGCCAATCTATATAAAAAAAGAAAGCGGCCCGTTATAAGAAGGGGCCGCTTTCTACACTAAAAACAATCAACTCAACCATCTAAATTTTTGGGCTTTCTCAACCACAAAACTAAAGTAGGACTTTAGTACCGGCGACACAGTAACTTATGTTACACAACCCAAAAAAAGTGCCATTTAATGGGTAAAATATCAGAGGGTACTCGGGCAAACGTAATCAGAAACAGGCAGGCCTGCTTCCTTTATGGCCTTAAAGCCTCCTGAAATATCCACCAGGTTGTGAATGCCCCGGCTCTTTAAAATGGATGCCGCGATCATACTGCGGTATCCCCCTGCGCAATGCATATAAAAAACCTCACCCTTAGGGAAAGTGCTCAAATAGTCGTTCAGGTAATCCAGGGGGGCGTTCTCCGCCTCAAGCAAATGCTCAGAGAGGTACTCACTTTCTTTCCGGACATCAAACACCTTCATTTCCCCATCTTTGGCCATGAGTTCTGCAAGCCTCTCAGGAGCTACCGGGCTTACGGTATCGTATTCCTTAGAAGCACTGCGCCAGGCTTCGAATCCGCCTTTGAGATATCCCAGGGTATTGTCAAATCCTACGCGGGAGAGTCGGGTCACTGCCTCTTCTTCCCGGCCTTCAGGTACAACGAGCAGGATGGGTTGAGCGGTATCCCCTACCAGGGCACCCACCCAGGGGGCAAAACTTCCATCCAGGCCGATAAATATGGAACGCGGAATATGTCCTTTTGCGAAGTCGTCTTCATTGCGCACATCCAGAACAAGGGCTCCGGTCTCATTGGCCGCTACTTCAAAGGCATCCGGAGAAAGGGCCTGTGTACCCCGTTTCAGGACCAGATCTATGTCTTCATAGCCCTCCTTATTCATTTTCACATTTAATGGGAAATAAGTTGGGGGTGGCAACAGTCCTTCAGTTACTTCGGCCACAAACTCCTCCCGGGTCATATCCGGGCGAAGGGCGTAATTTGTTTTTTTCTGGTTCCCCAGGGTATCTACGGTTTCCTTAGACATGTTCTTACCACAGGCAGAACCCGCCCCGTGAGCCGGATACACAATGATTTCATCGTCAAGGGGCATGATTTTTTCCCTCAGGCTGTCGAATAAGGTAGAAGCGAGTTGCTCCTGGGTCATATCCGCAGCTTTCTGAGCCAGATCAGGACGCCCGACATCTCCCAGGAACAGGGTGTCTCCACTGAAAATGGCGTGGTCTTTACCTTCTTCATCCCGCAAGAGATAGGTCGTGCTCTCCATGGTATGGCC
>NZ_JBAVZJ010000271.1:0-2651 GCF_049588695.1 Robiginitalea sp. | reverse complement strand
AAAACTTTCCGAAGTGCAGGCCCGGACAAATGGAGCGAATTCCATGGTCAATACGTATGGCTAAAACCCATCGGCCGAACTCCGAATTCCTAAAACCCCCTGAAACAATTCCTCCGAATCTCACTTGCCTGCAAGGGGCATGTAGGGTACGCCTATACATTTACGCCCAGATACGAGCACTGCCGTATTCTCTTTTCGCGAAAGAGCCGGGCGGAAACCGAAAAGCCTTTAAGAGAGTAGGTCCAAATCAATTAAAGACGAACAATGAATCATATAAAACTGCATTCTTATTTCTGTGCATTTCTTACGGGCCTCGTCCTGATATCCTGCAGTAAGGAATCCGAAATCACTCCTATACCCGAGCTTTTGGAGATTGCTGAACCCCAGAGCGCCTTTGAGGCTGAAAATAAACTCCTTAAAGATGTCTCCCTCCTGGTGGGTCATGCCCTGACGGATGCTGAAGTGCGCGCGGAGGTAAATTCAAAAATCGAAAACACAGATGCCCTGAAAGAGTTGGTCAGTCTATCCTTTCTGATGGGAAGGGAAAATGGATTGAGCAAGAGGGAATCCACAGCCCTGAAATCCGGAAAATTAAATCTGGTATCGGGTACCAATCGGTTTACAAAGGCCCTGGCACAAGAGTTGAAGACCAATGGATCGGCCTATTCGGCCCTATCCTCACATTTAGAGCGAAATGGGTTCAACCCCAGTGCTTCGAAATCGGCTGAAGGCCTGACGGAACAGCTCACTGCCCTGCTCGCGGATCAAAACCTGGAGGTGTATAACCCTTTTACCGAAGGATCGGGGGTGGCCTCAAAAAGCGAAGATGTTTTTTACATCTCCTACCGACCTGTTCAATATGCGGAAGTAAATGAAGTTTACCAGTATAGTGGAGCAGATGTGGAAGCCGCCGCTTTAAAGTCTTTTGGTGTCGTAAACAATGATTTTATAGATACGCATAACGTTTATATTGTCGGCTATATGGACCCTTGCGACCTGCCCGGGAAAAATTGTGATTTTGTGGATTTGGTCCCGGAGGAGCCCGAGGGCCAGCCGGAGCCTATTGCGGTACAGGCCAAATTGCTTACCTATAATGTTAATCACAGCTCTATTGAAGAAGAAGACATCGTCAGTACCCGTTTTTCCGGGTTTAAGATCGATGGGAACGACTGGTTGGGTTTCGGGGCCTCACATCAGAAAATCGAAATTTATCGCGGCTCCGCAGATGGTAAAATATCCATAAAAGATGGTCAAATCTCGGCTACATCAAAATCCTACAATATCAACTACTACAGGATACGGGCCAAAGGCGCCCGCAAAGGCTGGTGGTACCACCATAATGACGAATTCGACGATGACTGGAACATGAGTGAAAATGAACAGGTCATTACTTTGTTTACAAAACATCACCTAACCGGTTCGGCCTCTGTGGAGCTCAACACCAAGGCAGGTCTGGAGTTAAAAAATGGTAGTATTCAGGCAGTTCCCAAGGCTACCGTTTCCTCGAAAATCAAGGTGACTCTGGGCTCTGCCAGACAACGGACCAAAGCACAGTTATCGCGCCGGCAGGTGTTTGCCACCATTGTGAGCCCTGGGGTTACCCAGCGGACCATAACACGGGACGGTCAAACGTGGAATGTCAAAAAGAGTGGTATTTTCCATTACTATTTTAAGCACTATTACACGGATTTATAGTACCTGAGGCATGCCCCATCATCTGGTTGGGGCATGCTTTTTCATTTCGTCACGCTATGAAATTATTCGCTATTTGGTTGCTGGTGTGTGCCTCCCTGGCGAATGGGGACCTGCTTTATGCTCAAATGGATGTTCCGACGTCCAATCTGGCCTTAGGGATTGGGATCCCTACACATCCGGATATGGATATAAACCAAAACGGACTTTTCCTGAGCCTTAATTATCGTAGGAAACTCAGTAAGGTTTTCCATTGGGGGGCCTTTCTATTGCGATCCAGTGCCAACAGTGAGCTGGATTATTTTGAAGATAAAACCAGGATGTTAAGGTATTTGAATTCCGCTGACGCTTCGGGGGGTATAGGCACCTCCTGGTCTAAAATAGAAACCTGGGGCCTTGGAGCACAATTTCATATAATCGCCATCAACCGCACCAGGAACTTTTTATCCTTTTCCGCCGGCATCGGATACTATACCTCCCTTTCTTCGAATCAACGTTTAGTCGAAGTCACAGAAGAATCCCTCTTCACTGCAGAGGGGGAATTCATTTCCGCATCCATAACAGATTTTGAAGGAGAGACCCGGTCTGAGCGAAAAACGGAACCCTTTATAATGCCTGCGATCACATATCAATACCATTTTAAAGGCGATTTTTTTATCGGTGCTGAGGTGAATTTACTCCTGGATATGGACTCCCAGGAACTGACGCAGCATCCCGTTCTGGCCAACTTCTATAGTTATAACCTGTATTTTGGTAAACGTTTTTAAAGAACATCCCTTTTCTTCATCCCGCCTTGGATTTTCAGGGCATGTTTATAAATTTCTGTAATCATTAGACCTTAGAGGTATACCTTAGCAGGCACCCATACAAATAGGCATTGAAGCAAATACCAAAACATCTCCATTTAACCTTATCGGCCATCGTGGTCTGTTTAGCCGCCCTGGTGTACGGGGCAAACC
>NZ_JBAVZJ010000270.1:0-9865 GCF_049588695.1 Robiginitalea sp. | reverse complement strand
GGGCAAATGTGTGGTTACGGATGATTTGGTGGATGCCCTGCAAAAGGGAAAAATACTCGGTGCGGCCCTGGACGTGCTGGAATATGAAAAAGCTTCTTTTGAATCTGTATTTCGATCCCGGGAGGTGCCGCAATCGTTTAAATACCTGATGGAGGCACCGAATGTATTACTCAGCCCGCACGTGGCCGGATGGACCGTGGAAAGCAAGGAAAAACTGGCAAGGACCGTTGTCGACAAGATTCAATCCCATTTTACGTAACTTAGAAGACATCAGGGTGCTTCAGGGCGCTCAAAATTCCGAATCGTGAAATCTGAAGCCAGCAGTCCTCAAGAGTATTTAGACCAGTTGCCAGAGGTCCGTAAAGCGCCGATGCGACTCCTTCGCCAATGTATTGTAGAAAACCTTCCCCCGGGTTTTGAAGAGACGATGAGCTATGGGATGATAGGATATGTTGTACCGCATTCTGTCTACCCGAAAGGATATCACTGCAATCCGGAGCTCCCCCTGCCCTTTCTCAACATTGCCTCCCAGAAAAACTACATTGCCTTTTACCACAGCGGGCTGTATGCCGATCCCGAAATCAAGGAATGGTTTGTCAAGGCTTATAAGGCCCGGGTCACCACCAAATTAGATATGGGGAAGAGTTGTGTGCGATTTAAAAATCCCAAACATATTCCCTATAACCTTCTGGGGGAACTCTGCAAAAAAATAGGTGTTTCGGACTGGATCCGGCTTTATGAAAACCAAATTCGTAAATAGGTTGCCGACCTTCCATAATAAATTGGGGGCGAGCCCTGTAGCGAACTTTTGAATACTGCTTTATTTTTTTAAATTGTATCTTATAATCAACTAAGGATAAAACGCGATGGCTGAAGACAAAAAAGATTTAGGGGATAAGGCAGAAGATGCCTTTGACAAAGCAAAGAAAAACGCTGAAGACATGGCCGATGAGGCTTCCGAGCTCGGTGAAGAGTCGAAAAAGGCTGCCCGGGATCTGGGCGATAAAATAAAAGAAGAGGTCGATGAAATTGGAGAAGAGGCTAAGAAATTAGGGGATGAAGCCAAAGCCAAGGCCGAAGAACTCATAGATGAGACGGAAGAAGTAGCCGAAGAGGCTAAAACCAAAGCCAAAGAATTCGGAGAAAAAGCCAAACAAAAGGCCAAAGAACTCTTAGACGAGACCGAAGAGGTGGGCGAAGAGGCGAAAGCCAAGGCTAAGGAGTTCGGAGAAAAAGCCAAAGAAAAGGCCAAAGAATTTGGAGCGGAAGCCGAAGAAGCTGCCAGCGGCTTTAAAGAGGAAGCGAAAAAAACAGCCGATGAATTCAGCGAGGGTTTTAAGTCTGCCACCCAGGGGGAGAATAAAAAGATCCTGGCAGGTATTCTGGGTATCGTCCTGGGGTGGGCAGGTATTCATAAGTTCATTCTAGGATACCAGAAAGAAGGAATCATAATGCTCGTCATCTCCGGTATAGGAATGGTGTTGAGCTGTGTGGGGATCGGCTTTTTTCTTTTGTGGGCTATGGGGTTGATCGGTCTGGTGGAAGGCATCATTTACCTGACCAAATCAGACGAGGACTTTTACAATACCTATCAGGTAGGGCGAAAACCCTGGTTTTAAGACCTCCTCCTGCTCAGCTCTATTAAAACGTGTGCATCAGGGCAGGCTTCCGTTTTCACAAACGAATCGGGAAACATCCTTTAATCGGTGGGGGTGCCCTCGTTTAACTTTCGTTCCAGCTCGGCCTGGAACTCTTCCATGACGGGTTTCACGGTACTCTCCGGAAGGTCGGAAATCTTGATGTACATCAACCCGTCTACGGCATTGTTGAAGAGGGGGTCTACGTTAAATGCCACCACCCGGGCATTTTGCTTGATGTATTTTTTAATCAGGACCGGAAGTCGAAGGGCACCGGGCTCTACTTCATCGATCAGCTTATCGAATTTATTGAGGTCCGCCCTGGTTTCGTCAAATACAAACTCCTTGTCAGCATCCTTGAGCTTTACCTTAAAATCCTTTTTGGGACGGATGTACTGGGCTACATACGGATCCCAATAATGGGATTTCATAAATTCAATCATCAGGGATTTCGAAAAATTTGAAAACTGATTGCTGATACTCACGCCTCCGATAAGGTATTCGTGTTCAGGGAACCTCAGGGTAGTATGTACGATACCTTTCCAAAGCAGGAACAAGGGCATCGGCCGCTGCTGGTAATCTGAAATGATATAGGCCCGCCCCATTTCAATGGAGCGCTGCATCATTGGATACAATTCGGGCTCCACCCGAAAGAGTTCCTGAAGGTAAAACCCATCAATTCCGTATTCCTTATAGATGTCGGCTCCCATTCCCATCCGGTAAGCCCCTACGATCTGTTTATCAGTATCATCCCAGAGGAACAGGTGATGATAGTACTCATCAAACCGGTCCAGATCCACAGCTTTATTCGTCCCTTCCCCTATGGCCCGGAAAGTCATTTCCCGTTGCCTTCCAATCTCCTGAAGGATAAAGGGCATGTCCTTTTTCTGAGCCAGGAAAACCTCGTAGTTCTTACTCTGTAACAAGCGGCACCCCTTTTCGCGGAGTTTTACAATTTCCCCTTCGATAACCTCGGTGCGAACCGCGGAAGCAATTTTACGGGGTGGCTTTGGAATTTTGATCGATGTGGGCAATTGATCTATGAGGCGTTCTTTTTGATAGGCATTGGCCAGCATATACGTTTTACGCCTCAACAAATCTGTAAACTCCGCAAGGGTTTCCTGTTCCTGCTGGACATTAGGGGAAATGGGCTGTCCGATCCTCACCTTAATACTCCTGCTGTGCTGTGTAGCCAGTTCTGAAGGTAATTTTGCGGTTCTCAGCATCTCGTTCATTCGGGAGAGTCTATAGAACAACCGACTGTTCCTGGCGTGAAAATAAATGGGGACTACCGGAACCCCCGATTTTCGGATGAGTTTAACAGCGGCTTCTTCCCAGGGTTTGTCTACGATGAGTTTCCCGTCCTTGTAGGTGGAAACCTCACCTGCCGGAAATATCCCGAGGGGGTGTCCCGCTCCCAGGTGCTCCATGGCCCTCTTAAACCCGAGAACAGAACTCTTCACATCCTTGTGGTTTTCAAAAGGGTTGACAGGAAGAATGTACGGGCTTAAGGGTTCTATCCGCTGTAAGAGAAAATTCGCAATTATCTTATAGTCAGGCCTGCGGGCCAGCAGCAGCTTTAAAAGCAAAATACCGTCTATACCCCCGAGGGGATGGTTGCTGATCGTAATATACGCCCCTTCCCTGGGGAGGCGTTTAAAATCCTCTTCGGGAATTTCAAAGTCAATTTCATAATGGTTTAGAATAGCGTCGAGAAACTCGGGTCCGGGCAGGTCCTTATAGGTTTCATAAACCCGGTTGATACTGCTCATCCGCGTTAGCCGCATAAGAGCCCAGCTTACGGCAGTGCCCAGGAATCCATAGCGATCCAGCTGAATCGCCCGTGCCACTTCTTTAGCAGTAACAAGACTCATAATCCGAGGGATTGAGTCGATAAAGATATAAAAACGAAGGTGCCGGGCTTAGGTTTTTATGACAAGTTGTACAGTTTCCTTACCCCGCTGTTCCAGCAGCACATCCCTTCCATTGAGCAGGGAGGCAATCGCCTTGGAATCGAAATGCCGTACCGTGTAGAGAGATACCCCTTCGTGATGTTTCACCCGGTACTTTCCCTTCAGGTGCTGCAATAACCCGGGAAGCTGACCAAAACGATTGTCAAAACAAACTGAAAAACTGATGGCCGAATTCTGGATTAAATCCACCTTCATTTTATAATCGTGGAGCAGTTTAAAAATTTCGCTGATGTTCTCTTCCACGATAAAGGAAAAATCCAAAGAAGACAGCTTCATCAAAACCTGGTCCTTTTTAAGGATGAAGCACGGTATTTTGGGGTCCAGGTTAATTCCTTTCCCCACCTGAGTCCCGGGGTTGGAAGGGTTGAGAAAAGACTTTACATATAAGGGGATTTCCTTGCGCTGCAGGGGTTGAAGTGTTTTCGGGTGAATTACGGAAGCCCCGTAAAAAGCGAGCTCTATCGCTTCCCGGTACGAAATACGGTTCAATAACCGGGTCTTCTCAAAATAACGGGGATCCGCATTGAGGACCCCGGGGACGTCTTTCCATATGGTGACAGATTCCGCATTCAGGCAAAATGCAATGATTGCCGCCGTGTAATCTGAACCTTCCCTGCCCAGGGTGGTCGTAAAGTTATTCTCGTCACTTCCCAGAAAGCCCTGGGTAATAAATAATTTTGAAGATCCGCTTAAGGCGGCTATTTCTTTCTGGGTTTGGGTCCAGTCTACCCGGACATCCCTGTAGTTCGCATCGGTCTTAATATAACGTCGGATGTCCAAAAGGGTGTTTTCTATCCCTTCCTCGCTGAGGTATTGACCGATAATGGTCGTGGAAAGCAATTCACCATAACCCACGACCTGATCGTACACAAACCCATACTTGGGCGATTTATTCCAGGCCAAAAATCCCCGGACTTCTTCAAATAGCCTTCGAACCTCCCGGTATACCGGATGGCCTTCTGAAGGAAACAAATCCCTGAGGATGTCCAGATGAAAAGATTCGACCGCCTCCATGGCGGGGGTTACAGCATCTTTATCCTCGAAGTAAGCATCTACTGCCGCCTCCAGGGCGTTGGTCATTTTTCCCATTGCAGATACCACCAAAAATGTCTTTTCCGTGCCGGTTTCCTGAAGCACCTGAATCAGATTCCTGACCCCTTCCGCATCCTTTACAGAAGCCCCCCCAAATTTAAAGATTCTCATAGCGCTCTAAATACCTGTCAATTCCCCTGGTATCCAGCTGCACCAGATTCCAGTCCGTTAATATGTGTGCCCCCCTCGAGTCGTAAAAACGAATGGCGGGATCATTCCAGTCGAGTACTTCCCAACTGGCACGTCGGGCTCCCCTGTCTTTTGCATAACGGATTACGGCAGTGAGCAAGGCTCCACCGATACCGCGTCCCCGTGCAGCTTTGGTCACAACCAGATCTTCGAGATGGACCACCAGGCCCTTCCATGTAGAGTACCGGGGATAGCACAGAGCCATCGCCAGGACTTTTCCCTCCTCTTCGGCTACGTAACACTGAAACCGGGGTACTGGTCCAAAACCATCCCGAACCAGATCCTCCAAAGTGATTTCCACCGCGTCGGGTTGCCGCTCAAAAACCGCGAGTTCCCGAATCAAATTAAGGACCGCTCCCATATCCTCTGGCCTCGCCGGCCGTATTCTATATCCACTCATAGTTTGCAAATAAAGCAATAACTGCCCTAACTGACCGTTCTGATGCTTACGAAATCGTTCTAGTGTTGCAAAATAATCGATATTTGCAATGACAAAATTCCAACCTTAGCACATGCAGCAAAAGAAAAAAACGCTCGGGGAGTTTATTATTGAGAACCAGACCGAGTTTAAATATTCCTCCGGAGAGCTTTCCAAACTTATCAATGCCATACGCCTGGCTGCAAAAGTCGTGAATCACGAAGTAAACAAAGCCGGCCTCATCGATATTCTCGGGGCTGCAGGTGACATCAATATACAGGGGGAAAGTCAGCAGAAGCTGGATGTTCTGGCCAACGAACGTTTTATCCAAACACTGAAAAACAGGGAAATTGTCTGCGGGATTGCCTCAGAAGAAGAAGATGATTTTATCGCCATCAACAGCCATGACAATCAGCACCAGAACAAATATGTGGTTTTGATAGACCCTCTTGACGGCTCCTCCAATATCGATGTCAATGTGTCGGTGGGAACTATATTTTCAATATATCGGCGGGTGACCCCAATTGGAAGCCCGGTGACCCTTGAGGATTTTCTGCAACCCGGAATCAACCAGGTGGCAGCCGGGTATATCGTCTACGGAACCTCCACCATGCTAGTCTATACCACAGGACACGGAGTCAATGGCTTTACCCTGAACCCTGCGATCGGCACGTTTTACCTTTCACATCCCGATATGCAATTTCCGGAATCCGGAAACATCTATTCGGTAAACGAAGGGAATTATATCCATTTTCCACAGGGCGTAAAAGACTACATCAAATATTGCCAGATGGAAGAGGGCGACCGTCCCTATACCTCCCGATATATCGGGTCTCTGGTCTCGGATTTCCACCGCAACATGATCAAAGGAGGTATTTATATGTATCCCAAAAGCAGTGTGAACTCGGACGGAAAACTGCGTTTGCTCTATGAGTGTAACCCTATGGCATTCCTGGCGGAACAAGCCAATGGCAGGGCTTCTGATGGCTTCGGGAGAATCATGGAGGTTCAACCTGTGGAACTGCATCAGCGCGTGCCCTTTTTCTGCGGAAGTCGCTTAATGGTCGAGAAAGCCGAGTCGTTTATGTCAGCCCGGAAGTAGTTACTTTTCCATCAGGTACATATAGTCTTCGAAGGGAATCTGACCCTTGAAAATCTTTGTGGATTTTTGGACCAGTTCGTTGGCCTTTCCGGAGGGGAAACCCAATGCTACCGCATACTTCTCTACCATACCCATCTGATCTCCCTCGATGTCGTTATCGGCAAAGATAATCCGGAAGAAATCGTACAGGCGCTCCAGGCGTTCTTCCATCTCCAGTGGGCTCTCAATCGGATATTTGTTTTCCTTCTTCATGACCTCTTTATACTCCGACTGGGTAATACCGAGTTTTTCCGCAAAGCGGTCCAGGATTTTCTTTTCCTGAGGGTTGATCTCTCCATCTACGGCTGCCAGGGATGCCATCGCCGCAAAATGCGCAAGATTCCTGCGGCTTTCACTATTCTTATATAAGTCTACTATGGGCATGGTTGTATTTTGAGACAAATATACTTTTTTTCACTACCTAAACCAGAAGAGTATCCTTCATTCCCAATCGTCTTCCTTTACCCTCTCAGGCCTACCCCGGGCAAACCGAATAATCCGTAACTTGGGGGCGCTATGAAAAAGCCATTGTTGGAATTCACTGACCGGGGGATTTACTGCCAGGCGGCAGACGTTTACCTGGATCCCTGGAAACCTGTCAAAAGGGCCCTGATCACACATGGGCATTCGGATCACTCCCGGCCCGGGAATGGGGAGTACATCACACAAAAGGACAATATCCCCATAATTACACATCGCCTTGGAACCCTCAACGCCATGGCTGTGGAATGGGGTGAATCCATACAAATCAGGGGGGTTCGCTTTAGTTTCCATCCCTCGGGACATATCGTGGGTGCCTCCCAGATCCGGGTGGAACACCGGGGAGAGGTCTGGGTTTTTTCGGGTGACTATAAAACGGAAGACGACGGTCTGGCCACACCTTTTGAACCCATACGCTGCCACACGTTTATAACTGAGTGTACTTTTGGGCTGCCGGCCTTCTCCTGGCAACCGCAGGCCAACGTGTTACAAGAGATCAACGCCTGGTGGAAGCAGGTTCAGAATAGCGGTCGTACAGCAGTCCTCTTTGCGTATTCCCTTGGCAAAGCACAGCGGCTGCTGATGCATCTCGATCAAAATATTGGCAAGGTCTATACACACGGAGCCATTGAAAACACAAACGAGGTCATCAGGAAGTTTAAACCGCTGCCTCCATCGGTTCGAATCACCCGGGAAACGGCGACTAAAGCCCTTTCGGGCCACCTGGTACTGGCTCCTCCCAGCGCTCAGGGCAGCGCCTGGCTCCGTAAAATGGCGCCTTTTGAAACAGCCTCTGCCAGTGGCTGGATGGCCTTTAGGGGAGCACGACGGAGGCGGGCCGTAGACCGGGGTTTTGTACTCAGTGACCATTGTGACTGGTCCGGGTTGCTCCGGAGTATTGAGGCTACTGGGGCACAACGCGTGATTTGCACACATGGGTATACCGATATTTTTGCCCGGTATCTCAGGGAAGAAGGGTATGATGCACGAACGGAGGCCACCCAATACGAAGGTGAATTGGCGGAACTTGAGAAGCCAGAATAATTAAGTGCCATGGAAACATTTGCAGACCTGGTCCGAGCCCTCGACACAAATACAAAAACCAATGCCAAAGTTGCTGCTTTGGCCGATTATTTCCGTTCAGCCAGCGATGCGGACAAAGTCTGGACCATAGCGATCCTTTCCCATCGGAGGCCCCCCCGTCCGGTAAACACCCGTTTGCTGCGTGAATGGGCCGCAGAACTTGCCGGTATCAAACCCTGGCTGTTTGAAGAGAGTTACCATATCGTCGGGGATCTGGCGGAAACTATCGCCCTTATCGTCCCCCCGGACCCCACCAGTGAATCACCGCTGCTAACCCTGAGTGATTATTTGAATGCATTTGCCGACCTGAAGCAACAATCCGAAGTACAAAAAAAGGCCTACGTATTGAAACACTGGCCGGGGATGAACTATTATCAGCGCTTTGTCTTTACCAAACTCTTTACCGGGGGGTTTCGGATTGGTATCAGTCAAAAACTCATGACCCGGGCCCTTTCTCTGGCTACGGGTATCGAAGAAGAAACCCTCGCGTACCGGCTGATGGGCAACTGGGACCCCGCTTCTGTTTCCTTTAAGGAGCTGGTGCTTGAACCCCAGTTGGAGGAGCAGTACTCCAAACCCTACCCGTTTTACCTCGCCTACCCCCTTGAAGCGACTCCTGAAGACCTGGGAGCTCCGTCACAATGGGTTATGGAACACAAATGGGACGGTATTCGGGCACAACTCATCTGCCGCAACAAAACCCTTTTCATCTGGAGTCGGGGGGAAGAGCTGGTCACCGGGCAATATCCCGAATTTCAGGTTTTGACCGATGTCCTTCCCGAGGGGACCGTCATCGACGGTGAACTCCTCCCCTTCCCCGGAGGTCAGATAGGGAGTTTTAAAGACCTCCAGAGGCGTTTGGGACGGAAAAAAGTAAGTCGTCGGCTTTTAAACGAAACCCCCGTGATCCTCAGGGCGTATGACTTATTGGAATGGGAAGGTGCCGACATCAGAAACAAGCCTTTTCACTACAGGAATCAATTGCTCAACACACTGCTGGATCAACTGCACAAGTCGGGGCAGCAATACCCCCTGGACGGATCTGACGTCCTGGATATCCCCAACTGGGAAAGCGCCGCTTTAGAAAGGGAGCGCTCCAGGGAAAAACATTCCGAGGGTCTGATGCTTAAACGCAGGGATGCGCCTTACCGGGTAGGTCGCAAAAAGGGGGACTGGTGGAAATGGAAAGTGGACCCCTTCACTATTGACGCTGTACTGACCTATGCCATGCGGGGCCACGGGCGACGGACCAACCTTTTTACCGACTATACTTTTGCCCTCTGGGACGTAAATGAATCCGGAGAACGCGAACTGGTGACTTTTGCCAAAGCTTATTCGGGCCTCACTGACGAAGAACTCAAACAGATAGATGCCTGGATTAAAAAAAATACCCTGGAACGCTTCGGACCCGTACGTTCGGTTACCCCATACCACGTTTTTGAAATTGCCTTCGAGGGAATTGCCTATTCCAAACGTCATAAAAGTGGGGTTGCGACCCGATTTCCCCGAATCCTGCGCTGGAGAAAGGACAAATCTCCTGAAGAGGCCAATTCCCTTTCCGACCTGAAACTCCTGATTCCCTGAAAATGGCCAAAAAAGCGGACAACGACATCTGGATATCAAAGGCCAATACGTGGTTTGAGCAGCAGGGCTGGTCTCCTTTTGAATTCCAACAACAAACCTGGGAAGCTTTTCTGGAGGGCAAGAACGGATTGTTGAACGCCCCGACCGGGAGCGGAAAAACCTTTGCCCTGTGGTTTCCGATCCTGCTGCATTATTTGAAGAAACAAGCTGATGCCGGGGGAGCCCACCCCCCTGGCCTAAAAGCCATTTGGATCACCCCCCTCAGAGC
>NZ_JBAVZJ010000269.1:0-4652 GCF_049588695.1 Robiginitalea sp. | reverse complement strand
GCGGGCCTTATCGCCCACACCGAGTAAACTAATGCCTTCATCCCATCCGGGAATCACCTGACCCGTCCCCAGCGCAAACTCAATGGGTTCGTTCCGTTCAAAGGAACTGTCGAACACCGTCCCATCCAAAAGGGCCCCCTTGTAGTGCACGGCTACACGCTGGCCTTTGGTAGGTTTCTCACCGTTGCCCGACTCCATGATTTTATACCTCAATCCTGAGGATGTTTTTTCAAAGCCTTTGGAAAGGGAGGCCAGGGTAGCCTCAAGGGCTTTGCGCTCCGCAGCCTCGCGTTCCGCTTTTCCTGAACGAAAAGCCTCAAAGGCCTTTGCGGCATCCCAGGACTCAGCCGCTTCCCCGACTCGCAGGATCTCGACGGATTCAATCTTATCACCCTGGGCAATCGCATTGACCACATCCTGCCCCTCGATTACATGGCCAAAAACAGTATGCTTCTGATCCAACCAGGGGGTGGGGATATGTGTGATGAAGAACTGGCTGCCATTGGTGCCGGGTCCGGCATTGGCCATGGACAGCACCCCCGGGGCATCGTGCTTGAGTTCAGGGTGAAACTCATCGTCGAATTTATAGCCCGGGTCTCCCGTACCTGTTCCTTGCGGACATCCGCCCTGAATCATAAAATCCGGGATTACCCTGTGGAAGGTCAGGCCGTCGTAGTACCGCTCCCCTTCCTTTTTGGCCTCGTTGGCCAGGTTGCCCTCAGCCAGTGCTACAAAATTCCCTACCGTGCCAGGGGTTTTGTCGTGAGTCAGTTTTAAGAGGATTTTCCCTTTATTCGTGGTAAAATTTGCGTAGATGCCGTTTTCCATGTTCCTTGTTTTGGCCGCAAAGGTAGGGAAAACCTAAGGATCATATGGGCAGAGACAAACCGAATTATTGCTGCCCCTGCAACCCTTTCGGGGAGGCAAATCCATAACGGTCCACCAAATAAACCAGACCCGTCATGGCAGCGGCCCCGAGCTCCAGTTCGCGTTTATTGACCGCATCAAAGGTGTCAGTCTCAGCGTGGTGGTGCTCAAAATAGCGTTGGGAATCCGGGCGCAATCCCGAAAGTACCAACCCCTGGTCCTTCAGGGGTCCGATATCAGCTCCGCTCCCACCCCGCGTAAACTGATGGACCAAATAGGGTTCAAAAAGCCCTTTCCAGCCCAGGATGCGGTTGTAGTCCTCCAGACTGCAATCGAATGAAAATCCCCTCGGGGTAAAGCCACCCGCATCACTTTCCAAAGCGAACAAGTGTTTTTCATTTTTCGTTTTTGCCTCTTCAGCGTATTTCTGACCGCCCCGAAGACCATTCTCCTCATTCATAAACAATACTACGCGAATGGTGCGCCTGGGTCGATAACCCACCTTTTTCAAAAGGTGGAGCACCTCCATACTCTGCACACAGCCCGCTCCGTCATCATGCGAACCATCACCTAAATCCCATGAATCCAAATGTCCCCCGACCACGATGACTTCCTCCGGAAATTCACTTCCCCGAATCTCACCAATCACATTATAGGACTGTACATCAGGTAATTGCCGGCAGTTTTGTCGGAGGAAAAATTGAATCTTCGGGTTCAGTTTTAAAGTAGTACTCAATAAATCTGCCCCTTTGGTACTGATAGCCGCCGCGGGAATGCGCTCAGATAGGGTGAGGTCCCCATAGCTCATGGACCCTGTATGGGGGTGGTCGTCCAGACTTAGGTTCATCGAACGTACTACTACCCCGACGGCACCGTATTTTGCCGCTTCTGCTGCCCCGGAATACCGCTGGTCCACACAACCGGAATACGCCTGAAAAGTATTGATCAGGGTCGGATCCATAGGACGATTATAAAATACGATTTTACCTTCGATCTGGCCCCTGCCCAGTTTGGGGAGGTCTTCAACTCCGTTTACCTCAATCACGGAAGCCTTTATACCTCCTGCAGGAGTAGCTATTGACCCCCCTAAAGCGCAGACGGGGACGTTGTTGGTCACCCCCGGTTCGCTTTCAATGTAGGCGAATTCCGGGGTTCCCCTTACCCATTTTGGCACCATTACGGGTTGGAGCCAGACGCGATCCAGGCCCAGGGCTTCCATCTCCTTTTTGGTATAGGTGACGGCCTGTTCCGCCTGTACAGAACCCGACAGCCTCCCGCCGATTTGGTTGGACAGGTAATTCAGCCAGTCATAGGACTTACCCTCGGTCAGGGCCGAGGTGTAGAGCTCCCTAAACATCCGGGTATCTTCTTGCTGGGCGTTTCCATAGAACCCTCCCCCTATCATCCATACCGCACACAGAAACCCTGTAATGCAATATCTATCCTGGGTAAACCCTTTTATAATTTCTATAATTCTCATCTGATCAGCCCTGCTTTTTCAATTCCTTCCGATACTCTTCAATATGCTTCTTTATTTCCGGATCGAGCTCAGGCTCGCGTATATCGTCATACTGTTCCAATAATTGCAGTAAAATACTCGCAACGATCAACCGAGCCCCTTCCTTGCAATCCGAGGGAATGACAAACCAGGGCGCATGGTCTTTTGTGGTGCGGCGGATCGCATCCTGATAACATCTCTGGTAGTCTGCCCAGTATACCCGTTCATCCAGGTCCCCGGGTGAAAATTTCCAATTCTTCCTGGGAAGCCTCAGGCGGCGGAGCAGCCGCTGCCGCTGCTCTTCCTTGGAAATATGCAGAAAGAACTTGTATACGAGGGTTCCTGTTTCAGCGAGGGTTCTCTCAAAATCATTAATCTGGCGAAACCGTTGGTCCCAGAAAGCCTCATCTATATCTCCCAATTTAAGGACGTCAGGGAGGTTCTCCCCAAGGATATATTCCGGGTGTACCCGGGTAATAAGGACATTCTCATAATGGGTCCTGTTGAAAACACCGAACTTACCACGGGCGGGAAGTGCGATATAATGACGCCACAGATGGTCGTGTTTGCGTTCCAAATCGGTCGGCACCTTAAAACTATGCACCACTACGCCCCGGGCATTAAAGTCCTTAAAGACCTCCCGGATGAGGGAGTCCTTCCCTGCCGTATCCATACCCTGCAGGCAAACCAGGACGGCGTATTTTCCATGGGCGTACATTTTATCCTGAAAATCCCCCAGTTTGCGCCTGACTTTCAGCAGGCGTTTTTCTAATTTCTTATCGCTGAGTCCAAAATCTTCGTAAGTGGAACGGCCCGTTAGATCGCAATCCGCATCGGCCTGATAATCTGAAGCTTCAATTTTTTTCATGGTTGAAAGATAAAACAAATTGGGGGTACTCTGCAATTGCCCCCGTAAATCAAACCCTTTATCGAACAGTTAAAACCCCCTGACGTCATAGGCCGTTAAGGAAGGGCCTTAAGTCGAATAAATTCAAAAGGCTCGCAGGGGTGCGGTATTTTTATCCCACCCAAATCGTACCCCCGCCCTTGCGGTCGGAGTAAAACTTATGTTATGAAACTACTGCGCTACATTCTATGTATAGGTGCCTGGTTTATGCTAATATCGGCCACACCGGAGAAAGCATGCATCAACACTGAGGCCCTGATCGGATTTATCAGTGAGGAGACCACCATCGCCCTGGAAGAAGCGGACATTCAGGTTATCCGCTACCATGCCTTTAAAGCCGTGAATGCCATAGAGCGCTCGCGTACTCAGCTCGAGGATTGCGGGTGCGATTATGCGCGTAAAAATCTGTTGGAAAGCCTCGAAAATCTGAAATTGGCGACACAGGTTTCCACCCTGGAGGGCACCCGGATTCCCCTGTCCAGAGCCATGGATTATATCCTGGCCGGACGCGACGCCCTCGGCGCGCATGAAAAATCACATACGCGGCCCCTCTGGCAACGTTTGGTTGGAGTTGATACCGAAGATACAGAACACACCCAGGCCAAGCGGCTCCTGAAAGCCGATAAAGCCATTGAAGCGAAAATCGAAGAATCTCTAGTCACATACCAAAATTCTCTGAATGAAGTCGTTGAAGGTGTTCCCTGTGAAGAAGCCCTGGTGTTTGTAAAAAGGGTATACGCACACTGCGAAAAGCAGCTGGATCGGAAAGACCAGACCCCGGCCAAACGCTTTTACAACCTGAGGACCAAGGAAATCACTCAAAAAGCCCTGGATCAACTCAGCAGCTGCATCAGATAAGGGGTTATTTATTGGCGAAAAGTGTTACATCCGCTGCGCTGACCTCCTGCTCTCCCAGAATAATCAAACGCTCAACCACATTGCGCAATTCACGGATGTTGCCCGTCCAGTCGTATTCCTGAAGCAAGCGAACAGCGTCTTTACTGAAAGATTTGACTCCCGTCCCCTGTTCCTGGCTAATTTTTGCTGAAAAGTGATTGATAAGCAGGGGGATGTCTTCCCTTCTTTCGTTCAGATCCGGTACCCGGATGAGAATCACGGCAAGCCGGTGGTATAAATCTTCCCGGAAGCGCCCTTCTTCGATTTCTTTTTGCAAATCCTTGTTGGTTGCGGCCACCACACGTACATCTACTTTGATGTCTTTGTCCGAGCCCACCCTGGAAATCTTGTTCTCCTGCAGGGCCCTTAAGACTTTGGCCTGGGCCGAGAGACTCATATCCCCTATTTCATCCAGGAAGAGTGTGCCTTTATTGGCCGCTTCAAATTTTCCAGCCCGGTCCTTTACAGCAGAAGTAAAAGCCC
>NZ_JBAVZJ010000268.1:0-1570 GCF_049588695.1 Robiginitalea sp. | reverse complement strand
GGACTATCTGGACTATCCAAAGCGCGTGCAACAGGGCATACTTTTGCATCGCGCGATTGATACCTTTACAGATTCTCACACCATCCCCAGGGTCAGCAGCAAGCGCCTTCATTCCCGATATCACCACTATAGCCGGGTGATTGTGGATATTTATTATGACCACTTCCTGGCCCGCCTCTGGGATAATTACTCGGAGATACCCCTGGAGATTTATACACAAGACTTTTACGCTTTGCTGCAGGATAATCTTAACTGGCTTCCTAAATCCATTCAACATATGAGTTCTTATATGATCAGCGATAACTGGCTTTTGAATTACAGGGAATTTGAAGCGCTGGAACAGGTTTTTCACGGCATGAACAGAAGGACCTCCATGAAAAGTGGTATGGATACGGCAGTGGAGGAGTTGGAACAGTACTACTCGGAATTCGAAGCAGAATTCAGGCCGTTTTTTGAAGATTTAGTTATCTTTTCACGTGAAAAACTACTGCTACTGTAAAACCTTATACCAATGATTCAAATCCCCACCCGCCTGATTCGACTTTTCGCGGCTTCCCTTATGGTATTTGTTTTTGTGCAGTGCAGGAAGGCAGCACCGGAAACTGCTCCTACTGGTTATGTCGCTGAAAATGCTATGGTGGTTTCTGCCCGAAAGGAAGCTTCCGAAATCGGGGTACAAATTCTTAAAAATGGCGGCAATGCTTTTGACGCCATGGTGGCGACAGAATTGGCCCTTGCCGTGGCCTATCCCTTTGCCGGAAATCTGGGCGGTGGGGGTTTTATGGTATATCGCAAAGCGAATGGCCAAATCGGCTCCCTGGATTACCGTGAAAAGGCACCCCTGGCAGCGCACAAAGATATGTACCTGGATTCCCTGGGGAATGTGATTCCCGGGATGAGCACAATAGGGGCCACGGGAACCGGGGTGCCAGGAACTGTAGCGGGTATTTTTGCGGTTCACGATCGCTTTGGAAGCCTGCCGATCGCAGATATTATCCAACCGGTGATTGACCTGGTTGAAAAAGGAGTAGTGGTCACCGAAAAACAGGCACAACGCCTGGAAAAGTATCGTGAACAAATTATTGAAGTAAATGGTGATAATACTTTGTTTTATAATGAATGCAAAAAAGGTGATACTCTCTCGTATCCCGCTTTAGCCAAAACACTTAAGCGCATTGCACTAAATGGCCGGGACGAATTTTACACCGGTGAAACTGCGCGAATACTCGCACGCTTTATTCAGGAAAAAGGCGGTTATGTCACCGAAGAAGACCTCGCAAAGTACGAGGCCCGTTGGCGCGATCCCATAGTTTTTACATATAAGGACCTTCGCATTATTTCCATGAGCCCCCCAAGCAGCGGAGGAGTCACCATGAACCAAATTCTGAAGATGATTGAGCCGTATGACATGGGAGCCTTCGGCCATAACTCGGCTAAAGCGATTCAGCTTTTTACGGAAGCTGCACGTCGCGCCTATGCCGATCGGAACTATTTCCTGGGTGACCCAGATTTTGTTGAAATCCCAATCGATGAGCTCCTGAGTCAATCTTATTTAAGAGAACGTATGAGC
>NZ_JBAVZJ010000267.1:0-4186 GCF_049588695.1 Robiginitalea sp. | reverse complement strand
TTTTCAGTTCATTTTTTTATCGATGACGCATTTACGGAATTGCGGTTGAAAAGCCGGATCCGCTATCGTATAGATGCGCTGTTCCGTGAACACGGCGTACGGATCCCATTCCCTCAGCGGGATGTGCATTTTTTTCAACAACCCCTTCCGGGCGGGGCGGGTGCGGATTCCGATTTACAAACAGGGAAACCCGAATGAAATCGAAGCAATTCCATCCCCCTAGAATTGAAAAATCAAAGGAGCTCCTCCTACTGGGATTTCGAACGCGAATGAGCATAGCACAGGACACTACCCGGGAATTATGGGGCAGGTTTATGCAGGTTTCAAAAGCTATCGGCAATAAGAGCGGCACCGAATGGTACTCTGTGGAGATTTACCCGGATTCGTATTTCAACTCCTATGACCCTGGCAAAACCTTTGAAAAGTGGGCAGCTGTAGCCGTGGAAAAAAGCACTTTTCCCCGGCCTTCAGGTATGGAGGAACTCCTTATTAGTGAAGGGCTGTATGCCGTTTTTAGCTACCTGGGTCCTGCCAGCCAGGTGCATCGGCTATACCAGTACATTTTTACAGACTGGATCCCGGGGTCCGGGTTTGTACTTGACCCAAGGCCGCATTTTGCCATTATGGGGGCGGGGTATAAGGGAGAAGATTCAAATTCACAAGAAGAATTGTGGATACCGGTCCGAAAAAAATAAGGGAAGATGCGATCAGGTAAAGAGGTATACGGACTCCTGCTGTTGTGTTTATATTGTACACTGTGGCTTTGTTCCTGTGGTAATGCGGATAAAAAGCGCGAACTGACTATCGCCGGAGCTTCCAATATGCAGTTTGCCCTAGAGGAGATTTCAGAGGCTTTTGAGGCTCAAACAGATATTCCCTGCCGCATTGTGACAGGTTCTTCCGGCAAACTGACGGCCCAGATCTCGGAAGGAGCGCCTTATGACATACTGGTTTCTGCGGATGTAAAATATCCCGACAAACTCTATACGGAAGGCTTGACACTAGGCCCTCCACGGGTATACGCCTTTGGTAAATTGGTATTATGGACGACATTGGAGGGCATGGATCCAGACCTCAGTGTGTTGGCACGTGATGAAATCCGCTATATTGCAGTAGCCAACGCCAAAACAGCTCCGTATGGCCAGGCCGCTTTGGAAGTTTTGCAGTACAACAATCTCGATAGCACCTTGCAGGAGAAGCTGGTCTTCGGGGAGAGTATCGGGCAGGTGAATCAGTTTATCCGATCGGGTTCCGCAGAAATAGGGTTTACAGCCATGTCTGTGGTTTCTGCTCCACAATTTGAAAGTATCGGACGCTGGGCAGTCCTGGATTCACTTCAATACAACCCTATCGAACAGGGGGTAGTGGTCATCCGTCAGAAAGACGGCAAAGGGGATGACGCCTTATTATTCCAGGATTTTTTATTTTCAGAAGCCGCCCGGGCGATCCTCAGAAAATACGGATATACAACAAATGAATAGGTTTCAAGGACATATAGGTGCAATCCGGACCTGCCAGCAGATCTCCCTGGTGACCACAATTCTCAAAGAGGACCATGAGATTCAGGCTGTGGTTATAGAAACACCTGAAACGGCCCCTTACCTTAAAATGGGGGCTAAGGCCGCCGTACTTTTTAAGGAGACGGAAGTTGTTCTGGGCTTGCCGGGGACCCTGCAGCTCAGCGAGCCGAATCAAATACCCGCAGAGGTGGACAGGCTGGAGCCCGGTACCTTGTTTACCTGGGTGGGCTTACGAACACCGATCGGGGATATCGGGGCTATTATTCCCGCGGATTCTGTGGCCCTTCTCGGCCTTATCCCCGGAAAAGAGGTTATAGCCTGCGTCAAAACAACTGAAGTAATGCTCTCGGGACAATGAGTTGGGAACCCCTCTTACTGACACTGAAACTCGCCCTGGTGACTACAGTCATCCTACTGGTGCTGGCTATACCGCTCTCGTACTGGCTGGCGTATTCACGGGCGCGTTTTAAACCTGTGGTAGAAACACTGGTGAGCATGCCTTTGGTGCTTCCGCCAACGGTTCTTGGATTTTATTTTTTAATCGCATTTAGCCCGCGTAATGCTTTCGGGGGCTTTCTGGAATCCCAGTTCGGGCTCCAACTGATCTTTTCATTTCCGGGGCTGGTCCTGGCCTCCGTCCTTTATAGTTTACCCTTTATGGTCCATCCCATACAGGCAGGCCTGTCTTCCCTGTCTCCATCGCTCAGGGAGGCCTCCTATCTGATGGGAAATTCCAGGTTCAGAACACTGAGGCGTATTTTACTCCCCAATATCCGGCCGGCTCTGCTGACCGGGATTGTCCTGTCTTTTGCACATACAGTCGGTGAATTTGGGGTTGTGTTGATGATCGGGGGGAATATCCCGGGCCAAACCCGGGTGGCTTCCATTGCTATTTACGATGAAGTAGAAGCGCTGAATTACGGGGCTGCCAACGTCTATTCCGCCATTTTGTTTACAGCTACCTTTATGATTTTGCTACTGGTCTACCTGGTCAATGGAGGATATTTAAAACGATTCTGGAGATGATTTCCTGTACCGCTCAAAAAGATTTGAATGCTTCGGGAGGCGGAATCCAACTCCGGCTGGATTTTGATATCCCGAAAGGTGCCCTGGTGACGCTCTATGGTAAATCCGGGGCGGGAAAGACATCCACCCTTCGCATACTCGCCGGGTTGCTGACCCCGGATTCCGGTCGTATTCGCGTCGGGGATACGGTCTGGTTTGACAGCGCTCAAAGGATAAACCTAAAACCCCAACAGCGGAGGATTGGTTTTGTTTTTCAGGATTACGCCCTTTTTCCCAATATGACCGTTCAGCAAAATCTCGAATACGGCAGCGGAAGGCGTGCAGATCGTCAGCTCGTGAACACCCTGATCGATATGGTAGACCTCAGGGGACTGGAAAAACGCTTGCCATCCACCCTTTCCGGCGGACAGAAACAGCGGGTTGCCCTGGCGCGTGCTTTGGTCCAAAAACCTGATATACTCATGCTGGATGAACCCCTGTCGGCCCTGGACAGTGGAATTCGGGCTAAATTACAGGAAGATATTCTACGGGTACACCGGGAGTTCGGCCTCACCACAATACTGATCAGCCATGATCTGGGGGAGATTTATCGGCTATCGGACCGGGTCATGCATATGGAGGCCGGCAGGATAACCAAAGAAACCGCTGCCGATGCCTTGTTTTCCGACCGGCAAATTAGCGGCAAATTCAAGTTTACAGGGGAAGTTATGCGTATTGAAGCGGCGGATATCCTATTTATCGTTCACGTTCGGATACAAAATCAGATCGTTAAAGTGGTTTCCAGGGCTTCGGAAATTGAAGGGCTCTCCATTGGAGATACCGTTCTTGTGGCCTCTAAAGCCTTTAATCCGGCACTCTACAGACTGGGGTAGTTGGTTTCTTCGGGTTTCTTTCGTTTAGACAGGCGAAACGCACTAATTTTGAAATTGGAACAAATATGGAACAAAGGCATATCGGAAGCTCCGTATAATCCGAAGTGAGAATACCCCTAAAAATTGAAAGATCCTTATGTCAAAAATCTTAGTTATTGAAGACGAAGCCGCCATCCGTCGGGTGCTGGTCAAAATATTAAATGAGGAAAACGAGGCCTATCAGATCGAGGAAGCCCCGGATGGAGCAGCTGGAATGCAAAAAATCCGGCAATCCGATTACGATCTGGTACTCTGTGATATTAAGATGCCTAAAATGGATGGAGTAGAGGTGCTGCAGGAAGCTCGAAAGGAGAAGCCTGAAATACCCTTTATCATGATTTCCGGGCACGGCGATCTGGATACGGCTGTTCAGACGATGCGTCTTGGGGCTTTTGACTACATTTCTAAGCCTCCGGACCTGAACCGTTTGCTTACCACTGTCCGCAATGCCCTGGATCGTAAAGAGCTGGTGGTAGCCAACAAGCGCCTCAAAAAGAAAGTCAGCAAGAGCTTTGAAATGATAGGGGAGAGCCCCGGAATCCAAAACATCAAGGAGATCATTGAAAAGGTGGCCCCAACGGATGCTCGCGTCCTTATTACCGGTTCTAACGGTACAGGTAAGGAATTGGTAGCGCACTGGATTCACGAGAAGAGTGCACGCTCAGGCGCCCCATTTATCGAGGTAAACTGCGCGGCCATCCCATCAGAACTCATAGAAAGTGAACTTTT
>NZ_JBAVZJ010000266.1:0-2390 GCF_049588695.1 Robiginitalea sp. | reverse complement strand
TTGGCAATGGCACCCGCGACCATGGGGGTGGCCGTCTCACCCACGCCCTCAGGGTGTACCTCTGAGTCTATGAGGTAAGTTTCTACGGTGTCCGGTATATCCTGCATCCTGAGCAGTTGGTAGTTGTTGTAATTCGTTTGCTGTACGCGCCCCTCTTCAATGGTGATCTGTTCCTTAAGGACGCTGCTCATCCCCATCAGGATACCTCCTTCCATCTGTGCCCTGACGTTGTCCGGATGTACAACGACGCCTGCATCCAGAGCAATCCAAAAGTGATGCACGCGGATGACCCCTGTATCCCTGTCGAGGGAAATTTCACAAATACCTGTTCCGAGAGATCCGTGTTCCACAAAGGCGACTCCTTTGGCACGACCCGGCAAGGTTTCATCGTCCCATCCGGAAATTTCGGCAGCTTTTTCCAGGGTGGCCAGGGCTCGTGGCGAATCGGACATCAGCTTTCTGCGGAAGGCCACAGAATCTATTCCCTGGTCCCTGGCAATTTGATCGATGGTACATTCAATGGCAAATTTGTTGGGCCCATGCCCCACAGCCCGCCAGTGCTTCAGGCGGATCCCATTGGAAGCCTCCCGCCATTCGGCCAGCTGGTTGGGAATGTTGTAATGGTCGTTGGCGGCGCCGCTGGCCACCAGATTCCCGCCATCCCCGACAACACAATGTGAAAACGAGGTGAGTTCCCCGGCTGAATTTGTGCCGGCCACAATACGCTGAAAGGACAGCGGCCGAAAGGCGCCATAGGTAAAGTCATCCTCCCGGGTCCAAATCAGTTTCAGGGGTCGGGGGGCAACTTCCCGGGCGAGCAGCGTGCATTCTTCCACAAAATCATTCATACTTCTGCGACCAAACCCCCCGCCGAGATACTGCAGATGCACATTGACCTTTTCCGGGGGGATTCCCAAAATAGTCGGTACCCCCAGTTTGGTGTCCGGGCCTTGCTGGCTGCCCACCCATACTTCTGCGCTCTGGAGGTCGGCGGCAACCTGCACGACGGCATTGAGCGGTTCCATCTGGGCGTGGCAGACGTAGTCATTTTTGAAGTCCGCCGTATAGGTGCGTGCGGCCTTTTTCATATCAGAGGAAACATCTCCTTTTTCGATCAGTATTTTACCCGGGTTTTGAGCTGAAGCCATTTCCTCATAGTCCTCATATACCGCCTGGGAGTTATGGCCGGACGCCTCAGAATCACTCCACTTAATGGCAAGCTTCTTTTTGGCATCCAGCGCCTGTTCCAGGGTACTCCCAATAACGCCAATGGCATAGGGGAGGGTCACGATTTTTAAGACCCCGTCCATGGATTCTATTTCGGGTTGGTTGGTCAGGGTTGGTTTAGCCCCATGTACATTCCCACGTTCCATGACCCCATACACCATTTCAGGCAGGCGGATATCTATGGCGAATTGCGCACTGCCATCGACCTTGGCGGGAATCTCCATTCGGGGGATTACCTTTCCGATTAAACGGAAGTCTTTCTTCTTTTTGAGTTGATCTTCCGGGACCTCCGGGAGCACGTCGGGCATCTCCAGATAAGGGACCAGCTCTCCGTAACTGATCTTGCGATTCGAGGCTTCATGGATTACAAAGCTTTCGTTTGTGGTCAATTCCGAAACCGGGACTTCCCAGTGCTTTGCAGCACTATGTAGCAGCACATACCGGGCCTGGGCTCCCGCCTTACGCATGACGGTATAATAGCTTTTTGTAGTACGGCTACCGACTGTAAACATCAGTTTAGTGCCTGGCCTCCAGCCTTCGCCTCCATAGATCTCCGCTTCCTGGGGGGAGAATTCCACAGATACTTTGGACCAGTCCGCATCCATTTCCTCGGCAAAGAGTAATGGGAGGGAAGTCATAGATCCCTGCCCCATTTCGGCCGCGGGGTTATAGATGACCATCTTGCCGTCTTCGGAGATTTTGACCCAGGCCGTGAGGGGTTGTTTTTTTAATTGCTCCTCAATTTTCTTTGTGTCATTGCAGGAGATCAGTTGGGGCAAAAGACCTGACATCCCGATAAATATAGCGACCCCCCCGGATGATTTGAGAAAGTGCCTTCGGCTGATGGATTTTTTGGTTTCAGGCATGGATCTAACTTTGGGAAGTGGTTTGATTTTGGGCGGCAAGTTCAATGGCTTTAAGAATACGTAGGTAGGTGCCACAGCGACAGAGGACGCTGTTCATATGGGATTTTATTTCTTCCTTTGAGGGGGAAGGGTTCGATTCCAGCAGGGCCGCGGCCTGCATGATCTGTCCGGACTGGCAATACCCGCATTGGGGTGCCTGGGCTTCAATCCATGCTTCTTGCAGGGGGTGATCGCCTGTTTCTGATAAACCTTCGATGGTCTTAAGGAGTTGCCCTTCGCTGACTGCTTCTACGTTTA
>NZ_JBAVZJ010000265.1:0-3211 GCF_049588695.1 Robiginitalea sp. | reverse complement strand
GCAATAATGTCGTAATCCCGGGTTAAAACATCAACAATCTTTCCTTTTCCCTCGTCTCCCCATTGGAGCCCGAGCAGCAAATCTACGCGCATGATATAGTGGGGTTATTCTGTGACTTCTTCCTTCTTTTTACGTGTCCCGTAAAAGTAAAGGGAGTGGTTGTTAATTTCAATATCAAAAACCTCCTCGATGGTCTTCTTGATCGATTCAATTCTGGGATCGCAAAACTCTACTACTTCCCCGGTATCCGTCAGGATGACATGATCGTGTTGGCGGTCAAAATAGGACTTTTCGTATTGGGCCTGATTCTTCCCAAACTGGTGTTTTCGAACCAGCTTGCAATCCAGGAGTAATTCAATAGTGTTGTACAAGGTAGCCCTGCTAACCCTGTAGTTTTTATTTTTCATCTTGATATACAGTGATTCAATATCAAAATGGTCGTCGTTGTTGTATATTTCCTGTAAGATCGCATAGCGCTCTGGAGTCTTGCGATGCCCGTTTTCCTCCAGGAAGGAGGTGAACACATTTTTAACGATTTCCTGATCTTTCCGATTCATTAAGAATTCCTTGCAACCTGGTTACAAAAGTACGTTTAAAAAAGGAAAAGGACGGGATTCCCCCTTCGAATTTAAGGGTCAAAACCCGATTAAATTCGAGCGACTTTATCGATTCCGTTTATTTGTTTTAAGTTTTCCAACACCTTTTTCAGGATGCCTTTATTCTTGACAACCAGTTTGATACGACCTGTAAAAGTACCTCCGTCAGTACTGAAGTTAATATTCCGCATATTGACGTGCATTTCGTCGGATATGATATCGGTTATCGAATTAATCAATCCCAGGTTGTCAATCCCACTCATGCGGATTTCGGCTGTGAATTCTTCCTGGGCAGAGTCAATCCATTTCGCAGAGATAATACGGTAGGCGTATTTAGATTGCATCGAAATCGCATTCGGACAGTCTTTCTTATGCACCTTGATTCCCTCATTGACCGTGACAAATCCAAAAACAGGATCCCCGGGGATGGGATTGCAACAGTTGGCCAGGCTGTAGCTGAGTTTCTCCTCTTCTTTTCCAAAGACCAGCATATCGAAATTCGCCGTTATCTCGTCTTTGTCTATTCCTTCCGGAGTCCCTTTTCGTCGTATGCGGTTTTTGAAGAAATTTAAAAACGCATTATTGTAGGAGCCCGCAAAATCCCGCATCTGCTGGTTGTCAATTACCCCGTTACCTACCCTGTAAAAGAGATCCAGACTGGTCTTCAGCTTAAAGTAGATGACCATTTTATTTATCACATCTTCATTCAAACTGATTTTTAAGGACTTTAACTTCCGCCTGAGGATTTCTTTACCTTCCATGGCCACTTCCTTCTTCTCCTCCCTGAGGGAAGAACGTATTTTGGACCGTGCCCGGGCTGTGGTGGCATAGTCCAACCAATTCTGGTTGGGTTTTGCATTGTCGGAGGTGATTATTTCAACCTGGTCTCCACTTCGTAGTGTTGTATTGAGGGGTACCAGCTTCCCATTCACTTTAGCCCCCCGGGTATGCATGCCCACTTCGGTGTGTATATTGAAGGCGAAATCGAGAGGGGTGGCCCCTTTGGGGAGCGGTTTAAGTTCTCCGTTAGGGGTGAATACAAAAATCTCCTTGGAATACAGATTGAGCTTAAACTCCTCCACAAAATCCACGGCACTGCCGTTTGAAGTCTCCAGGGCTTCCTGCAGGCGGTTGAGCCAAATCTCAATCCCCTGTTCTTTTTGGTCCCCGTGTTTGTATTTAAAATGTGCCGCATAACCCTTTTCAGCGATCTCGTGCATTCGCTCACTCCGTATTTGTACCTCAACCCAGCGCCCCTTAGGCCCCATAACCGTAATATGCAGGGCTTCATAACCTGTGGACTTCGGACTGGAAATCCAATCGCGCAGGCGGACCGGGTTAGGGGTGAAGTTATCGGTTACGATGGAATAAATTTTCCATGCGAGGAATTTCTCGTTTTTCCGATCCGATTTATAGATGATGCGAATGGCGAATTTGTCGTAAATCTCATCAAAAGCCACATTCTGGGACTGCATTTTACGACGGATGGAAAAGATCGACTTCATCCTCCCTTTAATATCGTAGTTCAGCCCTTCTTTATCGAGGGAGTCGCGGATGACTTTTGAAAAATCTTCAATATACTGTTGCTGGGCCTCTTTGCTCCCCGCTATTTTCCCCTGAATATCCTGGTATACCTCAGGTTCAGTGTATTTAAGGGATAAGTCCTCGAGTTCTGTTTTAATATTGTACAACCCGATACGATGTGCGAGGGGTGCATAGATATAGAGGGTTTCTGAGGCGATTTTGACCTGCTTGTGTTCCGGCATGGAATCCATAGTCAGCAGGTTGTGGTAGCGGTCGGCGATTTTGATGATAATTACCCGGATGTCGTCGTGGAGGGTCAGCAGCATTTTCCGGAAGTTCTCCGCCTGCTGCGAAATATTCATGTCCTTTTTGAGGTGGCCGATCTTTGTGAGCCCGTCTACGATTCGGGCGATGGTCTCCCCAAAAATCTGCTCAATGTCATCCAGGGTATAAGGCGTGTCTTCCACCACGTCATGAAGGAGTGCCGCGGCGATAGATGTCGCGTCCAGGCCGATTTCTGACGCCACAATCTTAGCCACGGCAATCGGGTGGAAGATATAGGCCTCCCCGGATTTGCGCCTCTGGTCTTTATGGGCATCCACAGCCACATCAAAAGCCTGGCGAATCAGTTTTTTGTCCTCATCGGAGAGGGTCTGGTAACTGATGCGCAAGAGCTCCTTGTATTCCCGGGCAATTGCCTTGTTTTCTTTTTCTATGACTGCCTGTGTGGCCATACCTTAAAAATAGGATAAATCCTTATCAGAACCTACAAAAATCGTGCCCCCGCCAACTTGTCAGGGCGAGTTACAGTGGATAGCAGACTGGGTATTTAGTATTCCATAACCCTGAACCCGGAGGGACTACGGCCATTAAAAAACCCTGCATCGATCCAATAGGGTGGAGGCAATGCAGGGATCGAAAGTCCTTGAATTATAAAAATGGCTTAATTTAGGATGTCTCTTCTTTGACTTCCACAATTTCGTACATATCCTTGCCATCCACCTGGACGGGCTGGTAGTAGGTATCTCCGAATTTAACATACGTCCGATCCCCGACCTTGACTTCTTCCCCTCCCTCGGGCAGGGCAGGGA
>NZ_JBAVZJ010000264.1:0-3695 GCF_049588695.1 Robiginitalea sp. | reverse complement strand
GAAAAGGTTCAAAGCTATACAGTATACTTTTTTTGAAATGCCCCAGGTGCCATGAAGGTGCGTTTCTGGAGAACCACCCGTATAACCTCAGCAGTATGAACAGCGTCAGGGATACCTGTCCGAAGTGCGGGCTGAAATATAAAATGGAACCGAGTTTTTATTTCGGGTCCATGTATGTTTCCTATGGCGTTGGGGTCGCCCTTGCGGTGGCCGTGTATGTGCTGACGCTCCTGTTTGGTCTCGACCTGGGCATTGCAGGTATTTTCGGGGTTATTATTGTCACTTTGATACTCTTAATGCCTTATATAGGAGCCATTTCCAAATCCATTTGGGCAAATTTCTTCTTTAAGTACGACGGGGAAATTGCGCAAAAAGCGAAGCAAAACACATGATACAGGAATTAAAGGAAAGCTACGGAAACCTCTTTGAGGAAGCCCTGATAGATGAGATCGCACAGGTGGGAACTTTTAAGGAAGTTCCGGCCGGGCATAAGCTTATGGAGATCGGGGAGTATATCAAGGGGATGCCCCTGCTGATTTCAGGGGTGATTAAGGTGTTGAGGGAAGACCCGGACGGGGATGAACTCCTGCTCTATTACCTGGAACAGGGAGACACTTGTTCGATGACCATGAGTTGTTGTATCGGGCAAGCCAAAAGCGAAATACGGGCCATAGCCGAAACAGACGCCAAACTCATCATGGTGCCGGTGCGAAAAATGGAGGAGTGGACGGCAAAATACCGGTCCTGGAGGAATTTCGTTTTTGAGAGCTATAACAACCGCCTCAATGAAATGTTACAGACTATTGATACCATCGCCTTTCTGAATATGGATGAGCGTCTCGTCAATTATTTGCAGGAGAAGGCCCGCGTAAATCAGGATTCGATAATCCGAAACACGCATCAGCAAATCGCCTACGACCTGCATAGTTCCCGGGTGGTTATTTCCCGATTACTCAAGAAACTGGAACAAATGGGGAAACTGGAAATCCACCGGAATTACCTCAAAATCCTGGATTTGTAAAAGTGCAATTCCGGGGTTCTGAACCGCGGATCTTTTAAAATTAGTTCACATGCTCAAACGATATTTTCCGATTTTAGACTGGTTGCCCGGCTATCAGAAGCAATGGCTTTCCGGTGACCTTTCCGCTGGGATTACTGTGGGGATTATGTTGGTCCCCCAGGGAATGGCCTATGCGATGATTGCCGGCCTTCCCCCCGTTTTCGGGTTGTATGCCGCCCTTGTCCCTCAGATCGTTTACGCCCTGATGGGTACTTCGCGACAATTGGCGGTGGGTCCTGTAGCTATGGATTCACTCCTGGTAGCATCTGGTCTGGGTGCTTTGGCGCTTTCCGGTATTGAAGAGTACATTGCCATGGCCTTGTTTCTCGCCCTTTTCATGGGGGGGATTCAACTCCTTTTTGGCCTCCTGAAAATGGGCTTCCTGGTCAATTTTCTTTCGAAACCCGTTATCAGTGGTTTCACCTCTGCCGCAGCGATTATTATTGGCCTCAGTCAACTCAAACACCTTTTGGGGACCGATATTGAGGGAAGCAGCCAGATCCATATCCTGCTCTCCAACGCCTTTAAGACCCTGGGAGATACAAACCTCTTTACCCTGGGGTTGGGAATCGCTGCCATTATAGTGATTCGAACGCTCAAAAAAATCAATCGAAAGATTCCCGGAGCCCTGGTGGCCGTGGTCCTTGGCGTGCTGGCGGTGTACTTTTTAGAACTGTCTTCCTCAGGCGTCCGGATTGTGGGTGAAGTCCCCGATGGCCTGCCCGGGTTAACCCTGCCTGCCTTAGATACGGCTCGTATTTCTGAACTGTTTCCCATAGCCCTGACCCTGGCGCTTATTGCCTTTATGGAAGCTATATCAGTCGCCAAGGCTGTCGAAGAGAAACGGGGGGAAAACCATGTAAAAGCCAATCAGGAACTCATCGCCCTGGGGGCCTCCAATATTGTCGGATCCCTTTTTCAATCCTATCCGACCACCGGCGGGTTTTCGCGAACTGCCGTCAACGACCAGGCGGGGGCGAACACGGGCCTGGCTTCCCTGATCAGCAGTGCAGTAGTCGGCCTTACTTTACTGTTTCTTACCCCGGCCTTTTATTATTTGCCCAATGCCGTGCTGGCGGCCATTATTATGGTCGCGGTGTTTGGGCTCATCGACCTGAAGTATCCCGCCAGGTTATGGAAAAATCGCAAAGATGAATTTGCCTTGCTGGTCATCACCTTTTTACTGACCCTTGGGTTGGGCATCAAGGAAGGTATCCTCCTGGGCGTACTCGCTTCCCTGCTGCTGTTGGTCTATCGGACTTCCAAACCCCATATAGCCATTTTGGGCCGGATCAGGGATACCCCGCATTTCCGGAACCTGGACCGGTTTGCCACAGATACGGACAACCCGGAGGAGTTTCTGATTCTTCGTTTTGACGGACAGCTCTTTTTCGGGAACAAGGATTACTTCCGGGCGCAATTGCAAAAACAAATCGAGAAGAAAGGAGAAGGGTTGGAATACGTCATCCTCAATGCCGAAGCGGTGAACTATATCGACAGTACCGCAGTTTTTATGCTGCGCTCCCTGGTGGCTGATTTAAAAAAGGAAAACATTCGTTTTGCCGTAGCCGGCGCCATAGGACCCACCCGGGACATACTATACACCAGTGGCCTAATTGAGGATATCGGTCCGGAAAATCTCTTTTCCAACACGAATGAAGCCTTTACCCACCTCAGGATGCGGAGTGAACGCTCGGAGATTGAGACCCGGATCGCGACCCAAACCGCCACCGGCCTTGTGTAACCCAGGTCACTGAAGGACCGGGGGGAGAATTGTAATTTTAGCTATGTAAAACTAAAAAAAGATCAAAGATGAAAGTTGAACAAATCTATACAGGATGTCTGGCCCATGCGGCCTACTATATTGAAAGCAAAGGCGAGGCTGCGGTATTCGACCCGTTGCGCGAAGTACAGCCTTATATCGACAGGGCCCAGATAGACAATGCAGAGATCAAATATGTTTTTGAAACGCATTTTCACGCGGATTTTGTCAGTGGACACCTGGATCTTCAGAAGAAGACAGGGGCGGCCATCGTTTTTGGCCCGGGTGCCAAACCTGGGTATGATGCGATTATTGCCGAGGACAATCAGGTCTTTACCGTTGGGGATTACAAGGTCAAAGTGATCCATACCCCCGGCCACACCATGGAGAGTACCACGTATCTGCTTCTGGACGAAAATGACGAAATGCACGGGATAATCACAGGGGATACTTTATTTATCGGCGATGTGGGAAGGCCGGACCTGGCACAACACGTCGTGTCCGACCTGACCGAGGAAAAGCTGGCAAGCCATTTGTTCGACTCCCTCCGCAACAGGATCATGCCCCTGCCCGACCATCTTATTGTCTACCCCAATCATGGAGCGGGATCAGCCTGCGGTAAGATGATGAGTAAAGAGACCACAGACACCCTTGGGAATCAAAAAAAGGTCAACTACGCCCTCAGGGCAGACATGACCCGTGAGGAATTTATGAAAGAGCTCCTGACGGGCTTAACAGCGCCTCCAGGATATTTTCCCCAAAATGTACTGATGAATATTCAGGGATATGAATCCCTGGACGACATTATGGAGCGGGGGACACAACCCCTGAGTCCGGAGGCTTTTGAGGCGGCCGCCAACGAAACAGGCGCTT
>NZ_JBAVZJ010000263.1:0-4266 GCF_049588695.1 Robiginitalea sp. | reverse complement strand
ACTGAAAATGGCTTCAACAACCACTTTAATGGATAAACGGAAAAGCCCAACCTGATCTCAGTTCAAATACCGGGCATATCCGTCAAAAAACGGGTAAGCTTCGCAGGGAATCCCCGAGGAAGTTCAGGTATATCTGAGCCGGGATTACCCTGGAACGGCAATCCAAAATACTCAATGCAAATAAAGGGTTCAAACTGCAGCTTTAAAGCATCTTTGCAGGACCCAGGTTGCCCGTTTCACCCTCTATTAACATAAGTTTAGGGGCAGCGGCTTTTTTTTTAGGGCAAGTTGCATTTTCTTTATAGCTACTAATGACTGACTGTATGAGGCTGTTGATTCTTATGATTATGTTTTTTGGGGTACTCGTTCCGGGTCGCGCCCAGGAGGATGACCGTACTTTGTTACGGGGAACCGTTCTATATCGAAATTCCGTAGTACCCAATGAGAATGTGATCAATACGACCGCACAACAGGCGACCATTACAGACGAAGGCGGAAAATTTGCGATTCCCGTAAAAGTGGGAGATGAGGTGGTTTTTATGGCCCTCAACTACCAGTTGCAGATGGTGAAAATCACCGAGGATATTCTCAAAAATAACCGGTTGGTCGTGGAGGTGACCGAAAAAGTCACAGAATTGGATGAAGTAGTCGTAAGTCCGGAAGAGCAGGAGGAATTTATCCGTTTGAGCAATGAGGATTTTAAGGGTTTTGACTACGATACGGATGAAACCTCAGAAGTGATCAATATTGCAGAAGACCCTACTACCCGGGGAATGCAGGATGGGTTGAATTTCGTGAATATATTTAAGCTCCTGGCCTCAACGGTTGCCGGGGATAAACCCGATGAAACCCCGGCCCTTAAGCCGAGTGAAGTCTTGCGGCAAGTGTACGACGATGCATTTTTTGTGCAGGATTTACAAATCCCACAAGCGGATATTGATGCATTTTTGGTCTACTGTGATAGCCAACTCCCACCCAAAACCCTTTTGAGAAAGGAAAATGAATTTCAACTCATTGACTTCCTGGTCACCCAAAGTGAAGCCTTCAGACTTGAACAGGGTAATTAATATAATTCCAGTTTTTTTTGTGGTGCTCTTTATAAATCCCCTATTATCACGGGGGCAGGAGACCTCCCTGCGAAACCGCGAACTTAAAGGTCTGGTAGTCGAGGCCGGGGAGGGGATCCCCAACGTCCACATTTTAAACCTTTCCGCGGAAAGAGCAACGATTACCAATGCCGAGGGATTCTTCAGTATGGATACCCGGGTTGGAGATACACTTCTGATATCCGCCATTCGCTACGAGCGAAAGACCTTTGTAATTACCGATCAAATGTTGGAGTCTTCGGGCTTGGAGATTGAGATGGTGCCTTTTGTCAACCAACTCCAGGAAGTTGTTGTAAGGCCCTATAATCTCAGCGGAAGGCTAGATGAGGACCTCGTAAACCTCAGGGTGGAAGAACCTGTCACGGCTGCATCCCTGAACCTGCCCAATGCGTATGCGAAAAAGCGTACCCAGGCGGAACGTCAGTTGATAGAGGCGAAAAGCGGGGGAAGTGGGATACCGCTTAATCCTATTATCAATGCGATTACAGGGCGGACCAAAATGTTAAAAAAAAGACTGGCACGGGACCAGGCCTATCTCCAGACCCAGGAGGTTCGGGCCCGATATCCCGACAGCCTGTTCGTATCCGATATAAAAATCCCGGAAATACGAATTCCGGATTTTATGTATTTCTGTGAGATGGATCCTGAATTTTCGGGTCTTGCCGAATCAGAAGACCTCCTGAAAATGTGGGACTTCCTTAAAGCCAAGGGTCTGGAATACCGCAAGGCGAACGAATTGGATTAGAATCGATTCATTTGTTTATTTTTGCCCCCACGCAAGACTCCGGTTTTGTGAAATAACACTCTATGCGCCCCAGGCATTTTCTCTACGTCCTGTTGTTCTGGCTGGCCCTGCCCCTGACTTCGTTTTCCGGGGTGGAGTCCAATTCAGGAGCTCATAAATTTTATGTAAGCGTAACTACAGTGGAGTACGCTCAAAAGGAGGAATCCCTGCAAATTATCAGCAGGATTTTTATCGATGACCTAGAGAGTGCCCTCCTGGCGCGCTATGATGTAAAGGCCGATTTGGGGACACCCGGGGAATCAGAGGAGGGTATCTCCTACATCGAACGCTATTTCAATTCCAAATTCACTGTTTTTGTAAACGGCGAGGTCCGGAAGTATACCTTTTTGGGAAGGAAATACGACAGGGACCAGGTGATCTGTTACCTGGAGGTCAGCGGAATTCCCAAAGCTGGTTTGGAGTCTGTGGGTATCCAAAACGAGATACTAATGGATGTTTTTGAAGAACAAAAAAACCTGGTACATCTCAAAATACTGGGCGAAAAAAAGAGCTACGTCCTGATCCGGGAGAATAATAAAGGAATGTTAAACTTATAGCTGAACTCGGGGCTATCCTCAAAAATCGAGTATTTTTCACGTCAAACTAATTACAACAGAATCAGATTATGAAAGTAAAGTTTTATTTGTCTGCCTTTTTCTTTGCATTTGCAGCCCTTGCCTGGGCACAGGAAGAAGCCGAACAGACACGAAAACCAGGGCACATCAACGAGAGTAAATTCCAGCAGTTATACCAGGAATTTGCTACCCCAAACACTTACCGAAGTGCCTCTGGAACCCCCGGACCGGATTATTATCAGCAGCAAGCAGATTATAAAATGGACATCGTCCTGGATGACAAAAACGCCCGTATTTATGGGGAGGAAACTATAACATACCACAACAATGCCCCGGATGATTTGGAGTACTTGTGGGTACAATTGGATCAGAATGTCCGCTCCAAAGAGTCAAAATCCCCGCTGAGGGACGGGGGCGGAGTACCCCTTGCGTATCGCACCGCCTCTTTCGCTGGGGAATACCTGACACAGCCTTTTGATGGGGGATTCAATATTGAATTCGTAAAAGATGCACAGGGAAGGCCACTGGATTACACCATCAATCAAACGATGATGCGGGTCAATATCCCGAAAGCCCTCAAGAGTGGAGAAAAAATCTCTTTTTCCATCAAGTGGTGGTACAACATACCGGATCATACGGTGAACCGGGCCCGTTCCGGTTACGAGTATTTTCCGAAGGACGGGAACAGGGCGTATGTTATCGCACAGTTTTTCCCAAGGATGGCTGTTTACAGCGATGTAGAAGGGTGGCAGAACCACCAGTTCTGGGGTAGTGGTGAATTTGCTTTGCCTTTTGGGAATTACGATGTAAACATCACCGTACCCGCGGATCACACCCTGGATGCTACCGGAGTCTTGCTCAATCGCAAAGAAGTCTTTTCAAAGGATATGATGTCCCGATATGAAAAGGCCAAAAAATCCTACGATACCCCGGTAATGATCGTTACCCAGGAAGAAGTGGAAGCTGCTGAAAAAGGATTTTCTGAAAGGACCAAAACCTGGAAATTCCGCGCTGAGAATGTTCGGGATTACGGTTTTGCCACTTCCCGGAAGTTTATCTGGGATATGATGGCTGTCAGGATCGGATCAAAGGATGTTATGGCTGTATCCCTATACCCCAAGGAAGGGAACCCGTTATGGGAGGATCTCTCAACCAAGGCGGTTGCCAGCACCCTGAAGACATACTCTTCGCATACTTTCGACTACCCGTATCATAAAGCGATTTCCGTACATGCCAAAAACCAGGGGATGGAATACCCGATGATCTGTTGGAACTACGGGCGCCCCAATGAAGATGGAACGTATTCCGACCGCGTAAAATTTGGTATGATCTCGGTAATCATCCACGAAGTGGGGCATAATTTCTTCCCCATGATCGTAAATTCCGATGAGCGTCAGTGGGGCTGGATGGATGAAGGCCTGGATACCTTTATGCAGTACCTGGCTGAACAGGAGTTTGGAAAAACCTATTCTGATGTTATCGCTCCGAATGAAAAATATCCATCCCGTCGTGGGGATCCTGCCAAAATTGTACCCTACATGTCCGGAGATCAGGACTATATTTCTCCGATTATGTCCAATCCTGAGAATGTTTACCAACTCGGGCCGAACGCTTATGGAAAGCCGGCCACTGCACTGAATATCCTACGGGAAACCGTTATGGGGCCTGAGCTTTTTGACCACGCCTTTAAAACCTATGCCCAGCGCTGGAAATTCAAGCACCCGACTCCCGAAGACTTTTTCAGGACGATGGAGGATGCTTCTGCAGTGGATTTGGATTGGTTCTGGAGGTCCTGGTTCTA
>NZ_JBAVZJ010000262.1:0-8219 GCF_049588695.1 Robiginitalea sp. | reverse complement strand
CCTAAAGCCTTACTTTAGGCTTGTGAGCACGACCGGGTACAGCCAATTCATAAAGTCTGAAGCCAAACGCCTGGGCTTCTTGTCTTGCGGGATTTCCAAAGCCGGATTTCTCGAGGATGAAGCTCCGCGACTGGAAGCCTGGCTTAAAAATTCCATGCACGGGGAGATGGGCTACATGGAAAACCATTTCGACAAACGCCTGGATCCGGGACTCCTTGTTCCGGGAGCAAAATCAGTAGTATCCCTGCTGTACAATTATTTTCCATCCAGGACACAGCGGGAGGACACCTACAAGATTTCCAAATATGCCTATGGGGAGGATTATCACTTTGTAATTAAACGCAAATTGCGCGAACTCCTTTCCGGGATACAGGATGAGGTAGGAGCTGTCCATGGAAGGGTCTTTGTAGATTCTGCCCCGGTTTTGGACAAAGCCTGGGCGGCTCGAAGCGGTCTGGGCTGGATAGGTAAAAATTCTAATTTACTCACCAAAGAGGTGGGCTCTTACTACTTTATTGCAGAGCTGATCCTCGATCTGGAACTGGATTATGACGGCCCGGTTACTGATCATTGCGGAACGTGTACAGCCTGTATCGATGCCTGCCCCACGCAGGCTATTGTCAAGCCTTATGTGGTGGATGGCAGCCGTTGTATATCCTATTTCACCATAGAACTGAAAAATGAACTCCCCTCGGGTTTGGGGCTGGATCTGGACGACTGGATTTTTGGTTGTGACATTTGCCAGGATGTATGTCCGTGGAACCGATTTGCCACACCGCATGAGGAACCCGCCTTTGAACCAAAAGAGGAACTTCTCACGAACAACAGGCGGGATTGGGAGGAACTGACTGAAGAAGTATTCAAGCGGGTTTTTGATCAATCCGCTGTGGAGCGTACAAAGTTCACAGGGCTGAAACGCAATATCGCATACGTAAAGGATTCCGGAAACCCGGAGGTGGATACCGATACGGGATAGCGTATTGTCCGTAAATCTTCTGGAGTTCCCGGGGGCGGATTTTCGCAAGAGGGATAAAGTCGTTATCTTGACATCGTCGGGATGAGGCCAAAGGTGTTTCCTTCCGGTTAACTGACTAAACAAAACTAACTAAATCTTAATTTATGGGCGGATTAGGAACGCTGGACATTGTAGTCATTGTAGTATATCTGGTAGGGATTATTATCTATGGGATATCGAAGTCTAAAAGGAGTAGTTCGGAGGATTATTTTTTGGGTGGCAGGACAATGACCTGGCCTATTGTGGGTATTGCCCTTTTCTCTGCCAATATATCGAGTTCGACGCTCGTGGGGTTGGCTTCAGACGGGTTTCAGACCAACGTGAATGTCTATAACTACGAGTGGTATGCCGTAGTGATCCTTATCTTTTTCTCCATTTTTTTCCTACCCTTCTATTTGAAATCCGGAGTCTATACCATGCCGGAGTTCCTTCAGAAGCGTTATGATAAACGATCGAGATATTACTTTTCCCTGATTACCATTATCGGGAATGTCATGGTAGATACTGCGGCCGGGCTTTACGTTGGAAGTATTGTCCTTAAATTGCTTTTTCCGGAAACCAGTTCGACCCTTATTATTATCATCCTGGCCATTGCCGCAGCAGCCTATACGATCCCCGGCGGTTTGAACTCGGTAATACAGACCGAGGTCATACAGGCGATCCTTTTGATTATCGGTTCTTGCCTGCTTACCTATTTTGCTTTTGAGGAACTCGGTGGCGGATGGCAGGCTATGATGGAAGGCCTCGATGGTATGCTCGCGGCGGGGGAAGTGAATTTTGGAGACAGGGTCGCTGAGGGGAAATACGTGCCCCAGACAGCTGACGATGTATTTAGCCTGGTACGTCCCAATAATGATGAGTTCATGCCCTGGTGGGGTCTGATTTCAGGAGTAGCCCTGCTTGGGTTTTATTTCTGGGCGAACAACCAGTTTATGGTACAACGGGTTTTGGGGGCCAAGGATCTGAACCACGGGCGGTGGGGAGCGCTTTTTGCAGGATTTCTCAAGCTCCCCGTAATTTTTATTATGGTTGTTCCCGGGGTTTTGGCGCTTTTGCTTTTTAACAACCTGGATATTTCCGGACTGAATTATCCCCTGGCCACTGGAGGTATGTGCAATAACCTGGCAGACTGCCCGAACCTAACCTATCCGGTACTGTTGTTTCAGTTACTCCCCACCGGAGTACTTGGGCTCGTGGTAGCCGGCCTGCTGGCAGCAATGATGTCTTCGGTTTCCGCCACTTTTAATTCGGCTTCTACGCTGATAACTATGGATTTTATCCGGGAATTCAAACCCGAACTCACCAGTAAACAATTGGTGCGGTCCGGGCAGATTGCCACCCTTGTTCTCGTTATCCTGGCTTCGGCATGGGTGCCGTTTATCGAAAGGGTGAGTGATTCGCTCTGGGGATACCTTCAGCTTGTTATTGCCTTTACCAGCCCACCTGTGGTCTCTGCCTTTATCCTCGGATTATTCTGGAAGCGGGCGAACGCCAATGGCGCGTTTTGGAGTCTGATTGTGGGAGGTGTTTTTGCGCTTTTTATGATTCTGTCGATATCCTTTGATATTTGGCCATATCTCAACGATTTCCATTTTCTCGCCAAAGCCAATATTCTTTTCCTTATAAGTGTGATAATCCATGTCGTTGTGAGTCTGTCCACCGGTAAACCGGAGGCAGAAAAAGTGGCGGAGTATACCTATAAAAAAGAGTTGTTTACCTCTGAAACTGAAGAATTAAAGGCCCTGCCCTGGTATCAGAATTACCGCTATCTCGCCGTAATACTATTGCTCCTGACCACTATAATCGTGGTTTGGTTCTGGTAGGGGATATACATGTGGCTGACACCCTTTATGCCTCGGGGCGGTATCTGGAAAGTCATTGGGAATACACCCGGTTGATCCGTCAGTATACGGAAACCTATCCCGGGGAAATGGATTCCATCCGCAGGCGCCTCGCGCAGATAGAAAAGAGCCGGGAATATAAGGGACAGCAGACCTGGTTTGAAAAGATCCGGGTCGCCGAAACGCGGCTGCGAAACCTGTATTCCGAACGCTTCCGTTCCGAACTGCAGGAGAGTCCCCCTTCGATGGATCAAAAATGGTGGCTGCGGCAAATACGATCCCTTGATAAAAAATACGGGGATGTAGCAGTAGGGGGTACGGACTTGCTGTGGCGTATTAAAAATCAACTTTTTGCCATGCCCATTGAGGCCTCTGAGTCCTTCCGGTGAAAAGGCGAGATCGAGGATTCCCTGTATTGCAATGAACTCCTGACCCTGCTCTTTCCCGGGAACAGTCGTCTTTGGATCCGACGGGCCGAGGACCTGGCCCGTCTTGAGAGGGCAGACGAAATGATTGCTGTGCTCAACAAGGCCAGAGAAACCGGGTATTCCGATGGTGAAACTATTACAAAAAATCCGTGGTTTGCCCCCTATTTGTCCCGTTCAGACTTCCCCTTCAGGTAATTTAGAACAATAATCCCATTACTTTTGTATTTCAAATCCACTGGAATGAGCAAAGAAACCAAAAGGCGTCAAGCACTGATTTACCATGCGAAACCCCAACCGGGCAAAATAGCGGTTGTTCCTACCAAACCCTATAGTACCCAAAGGGATCTGGCCCTGGCGTATTCTCCCGGAGTGGCCGAGCCCTGTAAGGAAATCCACAAAGATGTCAACCAGGTGTATAAATACACGGCCAAGGGGAATATTGTCGCTGTGATTTCCAATGGCACGGCTGTCCTGGGACTTGGCGATATTGGTCCGGAGGCTTCAAAACCGGTGATGGAAGGAAAGTGTTTGTTGTTTAAGATTTTTGCAGATATAGACGGAATCGACATTGAACTGGATACGCGGGATGTGGATACGTTTGTGGAAACCGTCAAGACAATGGCTCCTACCTTTGGGGGAATAAACCTGGAGGATATCAAGGCACCGGAAGCCTTTGAAATAGAGCGGCGCCTGAAGGAGGAACTCGATATCCCGGTCATGCACGACGACCAGCACGGGACTGCAATTATTTCTGCAGCCGCTTTGTTGAATGCGCTGGAGCTGGCGGGGAAGGATATTGGCGAGGTTCGAATCGTCATTAGCGGTGCGGGTGCGGCCGCCGTTTCGTGTACCCGACTTTATAAGGCTTTCGGGGCAAATCCGGGGAATATACTAATGCTTGACAGCAAGGGGGTGATTCGCAAAGACCGCGACAATCTCACCCCTGAAAAGTTGGAATTCGCAACGGATTTGAAAATGGATACCCTCGAGGAGGCGCTCGTTGGGGCAGACGTTTTTATAGGGCTTTCCGTAGCCGATATCATGACGGCAGAAATGCTGTTGTCCATGTCTGAAAACCCCATTGTTTTCGCCATGGCCAATCCGGATCCTGAAATCAATTACACCCTGGCGGTGGAAACCCGGGAGGATGTCATAATGGCCACGGGTCGATCGGACCATCCGAATCAGGTGAACAATGTGCTCGGTTTCCCATTTATTTTCAGGGGGGCCCTGGACGTACGTGCCACCAAAATCAACGAGGCCATGAAAATGGCGGCGGTTAAAGCCCTGGCAAACCTCGCCAAGGAGCCTGTCCCGGAACAGGTAAATATTGTCTACGGGGAAACCCGACTGGCCTTTGGGCGTGACTATATCATCCCGAAACCCTTCGATCCGAGATTGATATCGGAAATACCTCCGGCAGTGGCAAAAGCTGCCATGGAAAGTGGAGTTGCCCGGGAACCGATAACCGATTGGGACCGCTACGGGAGCGAACTGCTGGTCCGTTCCGGAGATGAAAAGAAGGTCATGCGAATGTTGATGAACCGGGCCAAAGGAAAGCCAAAACAGATCGTCTTTGCCGAGGCCGACCAACTCGACGTACTAAAAACAGCCCAGATTGTTTACGAAGAGGGTATTGCCCACCCCATCCTTCTCGGGAACCGCATCCTAATCGAAAGCCTGATGCGCGAACTCGAATTTGATGCAGAGATTCCTATTATCGATCTGTACGCCCCGAATTCCCTTGAAAAGCGCCAGCACTAT
Organism: Robiginitalea sp.; assembly: GCF_049588695.1. GTDB lineage: Bacteria > Bacteroidota > Bacteroidia > Flavobacteriales > Flavobacteriaceae > Robiginitalea. The sequence continues at coordinate 3,171 of NZ_JBAVZJ010000262.1, read as the reverse complement.
GCGGAGCGATACTGGCAGGGACGCAGCCGAAAGGGTACGACACTCTATGGGGCTAATATAAAAATGCGTCAGCGGAATTACTTTGGAGCGATGATGGTTTTGGAGGGGGATGCGGATGGTATGATCTCGGGATACACCCGCGCCTATCCCACGGTTATCAAACCTATTTTTGAGGTTATCGGGCGGTCAACGGACGTAGCCCGGGCCGCGACGGTGCACATTATGATTACCCCGAAAGGCCCATATTTTTTAGCGGACACCTCTATTATTATTGATCCAACGGCTGAGGAACTTGCTGAGATTGCGCGGATGACAGCCAATCTTGCCGTGGCTTTTGGTTTTGATCCGGTACTGGCCTTGTTGTCCTATACAAATTTTGGTTCATCGGATCATCCCAACGCCCGAAAAGTTGGAAAAGCCGTTGAGATTCTACATGAGCAATACCCGGAACTCCAGGTCGATGGGGAGATCCAGGCAGATTTTGCCCTGAATCGCGAAATGAACCAAAATAAATTTCCTTTTTCCCGCCTGGTAGGCGGAAAAGTCAACACCCTTATTTTTCCCAACCTGGAATCCGCCAATATTACCTATAAACTGCTCAAGGAGCTTTATGGAGCCGATACCATAGGGCCGATCATGTTGGGGCTACGAAAGGCGGTCCACGTGATACCGATGGGCGCTTCTGTGGAAGAAATGGTCAATATGACGGCGGTTGCCGTTATCGATGTCCAGGAACGCGAAAAGCGAAAACAAGCCCGCAAAAGCTAGTCTTAAAAGAGATCCCCAACAAGAAGTATCCATTAATCCATACCTACTATGATTCATCACCTGACCGGAAAACTGATTGAAAAACACCCTACGCACGTCGTTATCGAGTGCGCAGGGGTGGGCTATTTTGTAAATATTTCACTCAATACTTTTGAAGCCCTCCAGGATGAGGAACACCTGCGAATACTCACCTATCTGCAGGTCCGGGAGGACGCCCACATTCTCTTTGGCTTCTACAGTCCCGCGGAGCGGGAAATATTCAAGTTGCTCATCTCCGTTTCCGGAATCGGGACGAGCACGGCCCGAACCATGCTTTCCTCAATGACCCCCGCTCAGATCAGGGATGCGATTGCCGGGGAGAATGTACCTGCAATACAGGCGGTAAAAGGCATTGGGGCCAAAACGGCCCAACGTGTTATTCTCGATTTAAGAGATAAGATTCTGAAAGTTTACGACCTCGATGAAGTTTCCCCTGAATCAGGCAATACAAATAAGGAAGAAGCGTTATCTGCATTAGAGGTTCTTGGTTTTGCCCGTAAGGGGGCGGAAAAGACCGTAGATGCGGTTTTACGCCAGGATCCTGCACTAAGCGTAGAGGGTATTATCAAAAGTGCGCTTAAAAATTTGTAAATCGTTTGAAAACAGGGGCATCTAATTTTTTCAGATCCTTTTGCAAACCGTTTTTCTTCCTGATTTTTCTGCTTCTCACCTTCGTAGGGACGGTAAGGGGACAGGAGATCGAACCAACTGAGGCAGATTCCGTTAAAACCGGTGTCGCGCTGGGGAGGTTGCGTATGGAGAATCCGGAAAGCATTATTTCCAAGTATACCTATGACCCAAATCTGGATCGGTATATTTACACGGAAAGCGTGGGGGAATACGACATATCCTACCCTGTCATTCTCACCCCTGAACAGTATCTGGAACTCATCCGTCAGGAGGATATCAAATCCTATTTCAAGCAAAAGATGGATGCCTTTTCGGGGAAAAAGGAGGGCAGCGAAGAAGCCCGAAAAAACCTCCTTCCCAATTTCTACGTGAACAGCAGCTTTTTTGAAACGATTTTCGGTGGAAATTCCATAGAGGTAATTCCACAGGGGTCCGTGGCAATGGACCTCGGGGTGATCTGGCAGAAAAACGACAATCCCGCCCTATCGCCCAGGAACCGCACAAATCTCGCCTTTGATTTTGACCAGCGTATTAGTCTGAGTATGCTGGGAAAGATTGGTGAGAGACTGCAGGTTTCCGCCCAATACGATACCGAGGCCACTTTCGATTTCCAGAATTTGATCAAGCTGGATTACACGCCCACTGAGGATGACATCATCCAGAAAATTGAGGTGGGAAATGTCAATATGCCCCTGAACAGTTCCCTGGTTACAGGGGCCCAAAGTCTTTTTGGAGTAAAAACCCAACTTCAGTTCGGCCGTACTACGGTGACGGCAGTATTTTCCGAGCAGCGGTCACAGAACAATACGGTAGTGGCCCAGGGTGGTGGGACGCTTAATGAATACGAACTTACAGCCCTGGATTACGATGAAGACCGCCACTTCTTTCTCGCCCAGTATTTCAGGGACCGGTACGATGATGCCCTCGAGGACTATCCATTTATTCGAAGTCAGGTCCAGATCACACGGCTTGAGGTCTGGGTGACCAACCGGAGTCAAATAACCCAGAATGTCCGGAATCTTGTAGCGATTCAGGATTTAGGGGAAACCGTTCCGGATAATACCCGGATCGGCCGTCTTGGAGGGGATCCCCCCGGATTTTTTAATCCAAACGCAGCGAACCCGGATTTACCGAGAAATGGCGCCAATGACTACGACCCTGCCCTCATTGATAATGGCGGTGTCCTTACCGGGGATATCCGTGACATCGCTACGGTCGATGACGCTTTCCAGATACCCGGGGGCTATCCGGCCAATCAGGGCTTTGACTATGCTATTCTGGAGAATGCACGTAAGCTGGAACCGATTCGCGATTACACCTTTGACACCCAGTTGGGGTATATTTCCCTGAATCAGAGACTGAGCAACGATGAGGTTTTAGGTGTTGCTTTTCAATACACCGTTAACGGGGAGGTTTTTCAGGTGGGAGAATTTGCCAATGGTGGGATAGATGCCACCACCGTGGATCCGGGGGTAGAGTTACAGGTCAACAATAACACCCTGGTGGTGAAGTTGCTCAAAAGTAATATTACCAATGTATCGGATCCGATATGGGACCTGATGATGAAAAATATCTATGCGACCGGGGCTTTTCAGCTGGCCCAGGACGACTTTAAACTAAATATCCTTTATAACGATCCCACCCCTCGAAATTATATTACACCGGTGGACCCTGATGCAGGCTGGCCAAATACACCTAGGCCCCTGGAAGAGCGGATTCTACTGGATGTGTTCA